>CAIXTV010000292.1 GCA_903922465.1 uncultured bacterium | reverse complement strand
TGATGATTTTTTAGAATGACAAGATGATTTAATAAGACTCATATACCAATTCTGGAAAACTAATAATGAATATCTCAAGACTTACGTGGGTTTTTGAATTATAAAATATGGGTCATAGTCCTAAAAGTCTATTAGGTTATATTTTCCTATCAATTCCTTTCTGATGTAATTAGAACCAAACCTATGAGGTTTTCAAAACCTGCTAGGTTTTCCAATCAAATAAAATTCCAAAAAGCTAAAAGTCTAATAGTCTAAAAGTCTAAAAGTCTAATAGTCTAATAGTCTATTTGCCTGTCCCCCAACTCATAACTCATAATTCATAACTCATAACCCCTAGTCGAGGCTATGAACCACCAACCCACTTCTAAGTTTCGGTTCGAACCAAGTGGTTTTGGGAGGCATAATATTTCCCGAATCGGCGATATCGATCAATTGCTTCATCGAAACAGCATATAAAGCGAAAGCAACTTCCATTTCACCATTATCAACTCGGCGTTTAAGTTCGTTCAAACCCCTAATACCACCAACAAAATCAATACGTTTATCAGTTCTTAAATCTTTAATCCCTAAAATTTCATTAAGAACTAAATTAGAAAGGATGGTGACATCCAAAACACCAATGGGGTCGTTATCATTGTAAGTGCCATTTTTTGCTGTAAGAGAATACCATTTACCTTGAATATACATGCTAAATTCATGTAGTCTTTCTGGCTTATAAATCTCCACCCCTTTTTCTTCAACGATAAAGCTTTGTTGAAGTTTTTCGATGAATTGAGTTGGGGTCAATCCATTTAAATCTTTTGCCAAACGGTTATAATCAATTATTTTCAGTTGCTTATCGGGGAAATGAACGGCAAGAAAGAAATTATATTCTTCGTTTCCAGTATGATTTGGATTATTTTGTTTCTTTTCATTTCCAACTAAAGCTGCAGCTGCAGTGCGATGATGACCATCGGCTACATAAGTAAAGGGGACTTTAGTTTTGAACAATTCAATGATTTCCTGAATGGTATTAGCATCATTAATTACCCAAAAATGATGACCAAACCCATCGTCAGCTACAAAATCATATTCAGGTTCATGGGTCTGAACTATGCTTGAAACGATACTGTCAATTTCCTTAACTGCAGGGTAAGTAAAAAAGACAGGTTCCATGTTAGCATTTGTAATACGCACATGTTTCATGCGGTCTTCTTCCTTATCTTTACGGGTTAATTCGTGTTTTTTAATGATGTTATTTAAATAATCTTCAACCCCAGCACAGCCCACAATACCATATTGAGTTCTACCTTCCATAGTTTGAGCATAAATATATAATTTAGCTTCATGGTCGGGCAATAACCATCCATTTCCCCTAAACAAGGAGAAATTTTCTCTTGCTTTTTCATAAACACTTTCGTCATGTTCATCAATACCGATGGGGAAATCGATTTCAGGTTTAATAATATGTAGAAGTGAGTAAGGATTTCCTTCTGCTTCAATTCGAGCTTCTGCTGAATTAAGTACGTCGTAAGGTTTCGAAGCTAATTGCTTAGAAATGTTTTTTGGGGGTCGAAGTCCTGTGAATGCTTTAAGAATAGCCATGTTTGTGGAAATTTAGTTTTGTTTGTGTATTTGAGAATGTAAAGTAAATAAAAATATAAATACACTTCAAAAAAAATGCCATTTCATTTAAGAAGTGGCATTTAAAACTTGTTATTTATAAAGATTAAAGTTGATCTTCGTCTTCCATAATATCATCTTCGAAATCGGGTCTACTATCTGATGGAGAAAGGGGGCGTGGGCCTTTTTGTAATGAAACTATAAGTGATCCAATCATTTTGGTAAGTTCCATTAAATGTAAACGAGAGGTTTCTACTGTATCATCATTGACATAATTAAGCTTTTGAGCTAAGGTTGAAAATATCACACATTCTCTAACGGCACTCTTTGCCATTTTTAAGAAATAAATAAATTGACTTTTATTTCTCGATGAACCTTCAGCAATATTAAGTGATATTGCCTGAGCCGATTTCAGAAAAGGTAAAGTTAGGCTTTCTTTTGCCGATTCAGGAAAAAATTGAGTGTTATGGTGAATCCATTCGACGTAGTCTAAAGCTTTGTGATAAATTCTCAGATCTTCAAATCTGAAAAAACTGGTGTTTTCTCTCTCAGGTGTCATGGTGTTTTGGTTTAGATAATTAAGATTAGGGTTGAATTAGTTGGAGTTGAATTTATTTATTAACCTGATAAGTAGTATCGCCATTTTTAATAAACTGAACTATTTGGTTTGCTGCAGCAATTCCTGCATTAATATTTGCTTCAGATGTTTGTGCTCCCATTTTTTTAGGAGTAAAGTAAAACCTTCCCGAAAACTTTTCAGAGAACAAAGCTTTACAATCGGGTTCTACATCTGAAACATATTTAAAATCTGATCTTTCTTCAAATATTTTAATTAGAGAATCTTCGCATATGACTTCTTTACGTGCCGTATTTACTAGTGTAGCACCTTTTGGCATAAGATTCAATAAGTCAAAATTAATAGATTTTTTAGTTTGAGCATTTGCCGGAATATGTAAGGAAACATATTGGCAGGTTTTATATAATTCTTCAACGGTTTCAATATGTTTAATTCCGTCGTTCAGAATTGATTCTTTAGAGATAAATGGGTCAAAAGCATAAACATCCATTCCAAAGCCTTTAGCAATTTGGGCAACATATTTTCCTACGTTTCCATAAGCATGTATTCCCAATGTTTTCCCTCGAAGTTCTGTTCCTGATGTGCCGTTAAATAAACTGCGGGCCATATAGACCATCATTCCAAAGGCAAGTTCTGCAACCGCATTTGAATTTTGTCCTGGAGTATTCATAACAACAACTCCTTTCTCACTTGCAGCTTTTAGATCAACATTGTCGTATCCAGCGCCTGCTCTCACAACAATTTTAAGATTTTTACCTGCTGAAATCACTTCTGGAGTGACTAAATCGCTCCGAATAATAACAGCATCTACTTCCGAAACGGCATCATTAAGCTCTGAAGCTTGAGTATATTTTTCTAGTAAAACTAATTCGAAACCCGCATTGGTAATGATTTTTCTGATTTCATCAACTGCAATTTTCGCGAAGGGTTTGTCTGTGGCAATTAAAACTTTAGTCATAGTAATTTATTTTTAGTAGTTCATTAGTTAAGGAGCAAAAATAATTCAATAATTGAAATAAAATACATTTTCACTGAAAATTGTTGAGAATTTTTTCAAAAATGTGTTAATAGAATAATCACACTTTCTTGTTTCCCTTATTTGGTAAGGCTTTTAGAAAAGAAATACAAGAATTAGAAATAAAAAAAAAGACGTTTTTGATTTTCAAAAACGTCTTCTTTTAGTAAGGAAAAGAATATTATTTGACTATTTGAGCCTCAAATTCGTTCATACAATCGATTAAAGCCTGAACACTTTCTATTGGAAGCGCATTATAGGTCGATGCCCTAAAACCTCCAACTGAACGATGTCCTTTAATTCCAATCATACCTTTTGATTTTGCAAATTCCATAAATGCATCTTCATGCTCTTTGTATGCTTCCTGCATTACAAAACAAATGTTCATGATTGAGCGTGATTCTTTTTCGGCTGTGCCCGTAAACACTTTGCTGTTATCAATTGCATCATATAGCAATTGAGCTTTTGCCTGATTCATTTTATAAATCTGAGGAACTCCTCCTATCGATTTAATCCATTTTAAAGTTTCATTAACCGTAAAAATAGGCATCACAGGAGGTGTGTTAAACATCGAACCTTCGGCAATATGTGTCCTATAGTCTAGCATCGAAGGAATCTTTCTGTCTACTTTACCCAGAATATCATCACGAAGTATAACAAAAGTAACTCCTGCAGGTCCTAAATTCTTTTGAGCTCCTCCATATATTAATGCATATTTCGAAACATCAACAGGGCGACTTAAAATATCAGATGACATATCGGCAACCAAAGGCATTTCAACTGAATAATCTTCATGAATTTCGGTGCCGTAAATGGTATTATTTGTGGTGATATGAAAATATTCAGCATCAGATGGAACACTAAAGTTCTTTGGAATATACGAGAAATTCTTATCTGAAGATGAAGCAACAACATTAACTTCGCCAAATAACTTGGCTTCTTTAAGTGCTTTTTTTGCCCATACACCAGTTTCTAAATAAGCAGCTTTCTTGTTAAGAAGATTAAAAGGTAGCATACAGAATTGCAAGCTAGCTCCCCCTCCGAGAAATAAAACATGATAGTTTTCAGGAATGTGCAACAACTCTTTAAACAAAGCCACAGCCTCGTCGATTATGGCCTGAAAATCCTTGCTACGATGTGAGATTTCGAGTAAGGATAACCCTGTCCCATTCAAATTAAGAATGGCATTGGAAGTGTTTTCAATGGCCACTCTGGGTAGGATAGAGGGGCCTGCGCTAAAATTATGTTTTTTCATATTAAAATATGTTTGTTGATATTAAGTTAACAGCAAAATTAGTAATTTTATTTCTCCTACAGCTAAAATCGAAAAAAAAATAAGGCTAAAGTTTGAAGTTCCTAAAACTAAAGATTTTTCAACCTTTAGTCATTCGCTTTCAGACTTTAGCCTTTCTAATTATTTTGCGTAGCTTACTGCTCTTGTTTCCCTGATTACAGTGATTTTTATTTGACCCGGATAAGTCATTTCGCTCTGAATTTTGCGTGATAAGTCAAATGCCAGCAAGTTTGCTTCGTTATCCGAAACTTTTTCAGCTCCAACAATAACCCTTAATTCTCTCCCTGCCTGTATCGCAAATGTTTTAACAACTCCTGGATACGATAGTGCAATATCTTCCAAATGTTTCAATCGTTTGATATACGATTGTGCAACTTCGCGGCGTGCTCCTGGGCGTGCCCCCGAAATAGCATCACAAACCTGAACTATTGGCGAAATCAAACTCTTCATTTCTATTTCGTCGTGGTGAGCACCAATGGCATTAATAACTTCTGGATGTTCCTTATATTTTTCCGCAAGGGTTAGACCCAATGAAGCATGAGGTGAATCGGGTTCACTGTCAGCTACTTTTCCAATATCATGGAGTAAGCCGGCGCGTTTAGCAAGTTTCACGTTGATACCTAACTCTGAGGCCATCGTAGCACAAAGGTTGGCTACTTCTCTTGAGTGTTGCAGCAAGTTTTGGCCATACGATGAACGATATTTCATTTTACCAATCAAACGAACCAATTCGTGATGCATTCCATGAATACCAAGATCTATGGTAGTTCTCTTACCCGTTTCAATAATTTCCTGTTCAATTTGTTTTGTCACTTTCGCAACCACTTCTTCAATTCTGGCAGGATGTATTCTTCCGTCAGTTACCAATTTATGCAATGATAACCTTGCAATTTCTCGCCTTACTGGGTCGAAACCCGAAATGATAATAGCATCTGGCGAATCGTCAATAATCACTTCAACACCCGTCAAAGCCTCTAGAGTTCTGATGTTTCTTCCTTCACGACCAATAATTCGTCCTTTAATTTCATCGTTTTCAATATTGAAAACCGACACTGTATTTTCTACAGCATGTTCTCCTCCCGTACGTTGTATCGTTTCAATAACAATTTTCTTCGCATCCCTATTGGCGGTGAGTTTTGCTTCTTCCACTATATCTTTAATATAGGTCATAGCTTCAGTCTTCGCTTCATCTTTCAGACTCGAAATTAATTGAGATTTCGCATCTTGCGATGACATCCCCGATAATTTTTCCAAAGTATCCAAATGCGTTTTATGAGCCTTATCAACTTCTAACTGCTTTTTATTCAGAATTTCAAGTTGTGCATTTAAGTTATCCTTTATTGCGCTCGTCTCGTTTTGTTTGCGTTGCAATTCTTCCATCTTCATATTGATGGATTGTTCCTTTTGTTTAATCCGATTTTCGGCTTTAATCGTATTTTGTTCTCGCTCGAAAGTATTGCGTTCGTGTTCGGCTTTCAGTTGCATGAATTTCTCACGCGCTTGAAGTTCTTTCTCCTTTTTGTATACCTCTGCTTCTGTCTTAGCGTCTTTCAAAAACTTCTCTGCCTTTTTTTCTACTGCTTGGCGAAGTACAGTTCCGGTTATCAAACCGCCTGCTAAAAGCGAAACAAGAATACTGATAATGATGGTTACAATGTTCATGTTGTGTGTGTGTTTGGTTAATTAATGGGAGTAGGGTAGAGGCTATTTAATACAACAAAAAAACCCGCATAACCTCAAGGTTTGTATAAACCCCTTAATGTTAATTGATAGAGTTGCCACATACTTCGAACTTCCACTGTCATGATGAATCATGTACCTGTTAAGGTTGAGGCCCGTCCTACATACATCTAAGCTTCACTCTAATATAATTAGTGTTGAGTTTATCAAACTGGTTGAGATTGATGCGGGTGTGTCTTTATCAATGAACGTGCTTTTATTTTATTGATTTACGCTTAAGATGCGATCAATTTCACTTAATTTACTCTCTAATTGCTCTTCAATGAAGTGGTTTTTATTCTCATGTATCAAGGCGTTGGTCGCAAATTGCAGCACCACCATTGCCAATAAATCTTGTTTATCTTTATATGAAAATAAATCTGAATAATTTTTCACAGCATTACCAATCAATTGAGTGGCTTTCCTAATTATTTCTTCTTCCTCTTGTTTTACAGTCAGTTTATAAATTCTGTCAGCAATACTTACACTTATCGTTAATTCTTCCATGTTATATCGCTTTTTTTATTGATTTAGCAAACTTATACATTTATCAATCTCCCGCACAAATTCGTTTATTTTTCTTTTTGCTTCCGTTGTATTTGTCCTTTTGCCTGATGCTACTCCGGCAATATGATGAATTTTGTTCTTTTCAATTAATATTTTATTCTCCTGATTTAATTCTGATACTTTTGTTTTTAGTTTCTCGTTTTCAGCCTTAAGAATCTGATTTTCACTCAACAAATCCTGATAATGATGGCTTAGCTGATGGGCTTTCAGCTCAATATCACTTATCATTTTATTAATGTCTACCATTTCCCTATTGCTTATTTGTCAATCTACAAAAATACAATTTATTCATTGCGAAAAACATTTTTTCTATTCTTACAATTATTTTTTTTAATTTTGTTAAGTCATGACCGAAGCATTTCTATATTATCTCTGGAAGTTTAAGCTCCTTAAAACTCCTTTGTTTACTGAGGATGGATTGAATATTGACATCATTTCACCCGGCCTTTTAAATCTCGAAGAAGGCCCCGACTTTCAAAATGCAAAAATAAAAATTGGCGACACTCTTTGGGCCGGAAACGTCGAAATTCACCTAAAATCCTCCGATTGGCAACAACACCAACACAATCTTAACAACAAATATCAATCAATCATCCTACATGTCGTCTATCAAAACGATAAAATCATCTCTTTGAATGCCCCTGTCCTCGAATTAAAAGACAAATTCAACGATAACCTTTTCCAAACCTATCTGCAATTTATGCAAAGCAACCTGTGGATTCCCTGTCAGAACATCCTATCTCAGGTTGACGAATTCCTCATTTCACTTTGGCTCGAAAATCTCAGCATCGAACGTTTGAATTATAAAATTCTTCAAATTCAACAAATCGTTCAACAATCCAACTTCAACTGGGAAGAATCATTTTATATTGTTCTTGCTCGCGCTATGGGCGGCAAAACAAACCAACTCCCCTTCGAAATGCTTGCCCGTTCCCTTCCCCTCAAAATCATTGCAAAACACAAAAACTCACTTTTCAACATCGAATCCCTTTTGTTTGGGCAAGCAGGATATTTAGATATGCCTATGTACGACGATTACTCTTGCAACCTCCAAAAAGAATATTTCTATCTTAAAGAGGTCTACAATCTTAAATCCCTCAACAGTTCCATTTGGTATTCAAAACGAGTCCATCCCAACAGCTTCCCAACCGTCAGAATTGCTCAATTTGCCAGCCTCATCTACAAATCTAACCACTTGCTCTCGAAAGTTTTAGAAGCAAAAGACATCGAAACCCTCTCCACCCTTTGCTCAGCCGTGGCCTCCAGCTACTGGGACGAACATTATTTTTTCAGTAAAATCACTAAATTAAATCAAAAAAAGATAGGCGCTCTACATCTAAACTCTTTAATCATCAATGCTATAATCCCCTTCATTTTTCATTACGCCGACACTAGGGGAGATGCCCCGACAAAAGAACGCATGCTCCAATTCCTCCGCCAATTACCCCCCGAAGTCAATCAAATCATTTATAATTGGATTAAAACCGGACTAAAAATCACCGATGCAGCCCAATCACAAGCCGCAATCCATCTAAAAAACAACTACTGCGACCAAAAAAAATGCCTTCAGTGCAGCATCGGAATCTCTTTAATTAAAAATGGATAAAATTGAAGAGTTGGAGAATAAACTAAAATAAACAGCTAAAGAATCAAAAAGGCTTGCCATTGGCAAGCCTTTTATGTTAAAATAAATTGATATATGAATCAGAATTATTCAGTAGGTGGAGTAGAAGGTTGTATTTTTTGCAGTTTAACTTCGAGTTTAACAAGCTTAATATCATCTACCCCTATA
>CAIXTV010000291.1 GCA_903922465.1 uncultured bacterium | reverse complement strand
GCATTCATGCAAGCCGCCGGAATGGTCAACGACCATCTCACCACATGCTATAAATATAAGGAGTGTTCATCAGAATGAAAATCCAGCTTTAATTGAAAGAAATTGGTAGTTGGCAATCTCGCTTAAAAACACAGGAACATCCGAACCAATATTGTTCGGACCCAAATACGACAAATTAATTCGCTGTATTTTATATCCGAAAGAAAAATTAATACAACTCGATTTTGAAATATAGGTTTTCACACCAATACCAGCAGCTCCAAAGAAATCACCAGTGCTACCTGCCGAAAACTTTATAGCACTGCTTCGTGGCGATGTCCCCCATTTACGAGCAAATCCACCGTCAATAAAAATAAAAGGATTCGTGCGATAAGATGACAGAAAAAACAAACGTAAATCCACATAAACCGGAAGAAAATTAATAAGCTTCCATTTATCAAAACCTAAACCTACACCCGCAGAGAAGTGCGAATTAAACATATAACTGATAACCGAACTTAACGTAATAACAGTCTCACTGTTTTGTTTGTCTTCTTTTCCTAATGTATAATTACCAATGCCAGCATTAATACCAAAATCATTAATACTAGTGAGCCCCTTGGTCATATGGGTGTTTAATTTCTTTTGAGCCTGTGTAGTAACAGGCCATACTAAAAGAAAAATTAACAGAGTCGTAATCAGGTGTAATTTCATAAAACCAATTCGTATTTATCTCTAAGTTGAACGATGCAAAGGTAAATAAATTGTCAAAACATCAGTATGAAATTTCAACACCTTCGCCTTTCATTAAATATTCCTCAAATAATTAGCTCCTCGATAAAATTTTTCCCCTGCATTAAGCCTACCATTAAAAGCTAACTTACTCTAATTAATTACAACACATTTTTGACAATAACTCTGAATAACAAAATAACCAATCATAGTTTCAATTGCTTTTCATGTCTTAAGTGATTTGGATAAGCAGAATGTAAAATTGTTTCTTGAATTTTCTAATTAGCAGTTCATATGTTTAAATTATGTAAACTCTGTCCGAAAACTAAAACCTACCCATAAAACAGCAGATTAAAAAACATTCAAGCAACCAAAAAATTATATTCAAGACCAATTTCAAATTTATTTCCTGTTTCATTTTATGATTTCTATAGTTCTTCACCCAAAAACCCGTTTCGAAAAAACTTTTTCTTGAATCTCCAAAATTTCTGAAACAATCAAAAAAAGGAATTATCATGATTACAATTTAATAATTTCACATGTCTTATCATAAAGCACTATTAATTTGCCGTTTACAGACTGCGCTTTAATAATTTTGTTTTCGAAATATATTTATTTAAGCAGCTCTTATTTATAATGAAAATAAATTTCATCATTTTTATTTTTCATTTGAAATTATCACTATTATTGTGGTGTCGCGAACAACACACAAAAACTTTTTTATGATACTGAAAATCAAGTACAACTTACTTGGAGGGATATTATTCTCTTTTATTTTAGCTTCGTGCAACACCTATGTGTTTGTTCCAGCCGGTTCAAATTATAGTATTATCAGAGTCGATTCCTTGAATGCGCCCCAAAAAGACAAATCAATGGAACAACTTATCGCCCCATACAAAAACATTATCGACAAGGAAATGAATCTAATCATTGCCACATCTGCGCAAGAACTTAAAGTCGGCAATCCCGAAGGCACTCTAAATGATTTCATCGCAGACTTAATTCTTAATGAATCTAAGATTTTCTATTCAAAGATATCGAATGAGAATATTGATATGTGTATATTAAATACAGGTGGTCTGCGAGCAAATCTTCCACAAGGCAATATAAGCAAACGTCATATTTTCGAATTAATGCCTTTCGAAAACGAATTGGTGGTGGTTACAATGAATGGTGCAGTAGTCCAACAAATGAGTGAATATATTGCACAAGTCAATGGCCAACCTATTTCAGGCTTGAATATTTCTATTTCAAATCATCATGCTGTTAAAATCTTAATCCAAAATCAAACTCTTGATTTAACGAAAACCTACAGAGTGGTTACTTCAGATTATTTGTCATCAGGCGGCGATAATATGACTTTTTTCAATTCATCATTAAAGACAGAAGCATTAAAAGTAAAAGTAAGAGATGCAATTATTATGTATTTAATGAATCTTTCAAAAGACACAATAATAAGCGTTCAACCCGATAATAGAATTCATAATGAATAAAAGACTGATTATTATATTAACGGGTTTGTGGGCATTAACCATCCTTCCTTTTTCTTCAATAGCATTCGAAGGAAAGGATTCAGTAAAAATTGTCATTCTTCATACCAACGACACCCATAGCCGAATCGAAAGTTATCCTACGGACAAATCTCCCCGTTCAGGAAGTTCTGGATATTCCCAAAGGTTATCAATTATCAAACACATTCGTAAAGCAGAAAAAAATGTTCTCTTATTTGATGCAGGCGATTTCTTCCAAGGGACTCCTTATTTCAATTATTTCAAAGGCCTACCCGAAGTCAAACTAATGTCAGAAATGAAATATGATGCAGTTACACTTGGGAATCACGAGTTCGACAATGGTATTGATTCCCTTGCAAAAGCTCTTCAGTTTGCAAAATTCCCAATTATAGTATCCAATGTTGATTTTTCAAAGACCGCACTTAAAGAACTAACCACTCCTTATATTATAGTATACAAAAGCGGCATCAAAATTGGCATAATGGGCCTATTTGTGAATCCTGAAGGATTGATAGACAAAAAAAATATTATCGGAATTCTTTATTCCGACCCACTACTAAAAGCTAAAGAAACAGCATATCTCTTAAAAAACATACATCAATGTGATATGGTAATTTGCTTATCGCATTTAGGACATGCTTATGCCAACAAAAATACAATAAGTGACAGTGTTTTGGCAGTTTCAACCAGTAACATTGACTTAATTATCGGAGGACATACTCACAAACTAATTCAAAATGATTGGTTTGTTAAAAATATAGAGCAAAAAGATGTAAGAATTGTTCAAACCGGATCCAATGGGATCAACATTGGGAAACTTGAATATTTCTTTGAGAAAAAAAGACAAACAATCAAGAAATGATTTTCCCCATATAAAAAAAAACAAGAAAATAGGGGTGAATATATTTTTTTTATAACTTTTTTTTCTACACTTTTGTTATCTGAAAATTCAGGCCATTATTAATACTAAAAGACTGATTTTGAGTATTAAAAAAAGATTAAAAAAATGACGATTTAAACTTAAGGAGTATTAATGGAAAAGACACACGATGCAGTTTGGAAAAATTGCTTACAAATAATTAAAGACAACATAAACTATCAAAGTTTTAAGACATGGTTTGAGCCAATTGTCCCCCTTAAACTCGAAAACAACATTTTAACGATTCAGGTTCCTAGTCAGTTTTTCTATGAATGGCTTGAAGAACACTTTATCACACTCATTAAAAAAACTATAAGAAAAGAAATCGGAAAAGAAGGCAGACTCGAATACAGTATTATCGTTGACAACTCATTCAATAATGCCGCACCTATGACCATTAAATTACCTACATCCAACAAAAATGCCACTCAAAACCAGGCAGTAAATATGCCTGTAAACATTAATCAAGATTCATCTAAAGAAATTCCAAATCCTTTTATTATTCCAGGGCTAAGAAAAATAAAAGTTCAATCTCAATTAATCGACAGTTACAACTTTGATAATTTCGTTGAAGGTGATTGCAATCGTTTGGCTCGATCTGCTGGGTGGGCTGTTGCCGAAAACCCAGGAAAAACAGCTTTTAACCCTCTCTTTTTATATAGTAGTGTTGGCTTAGGAAAAACGCATTTAGCTCATGCAATTGGAATACAGGTTAAAAATAATTTCCCTGAAAAAATCGTTTTATATCTTTCCGCTGAACAATTTATGAGTCAATATACCGATTCTGTTCGAAATAATAATCAAAACGATTTTATTCATTTTTATCAGATGATTGACGTTTTGTTGATTGATGACATTCAATTTATGGGGGGAAAGGAAAAAACACAGGATGTATTCTTCCATTTATTTAATCACCTTCATCAAAAAGGGAAACAATTAGTTATCACAAGCGATAAATCTCCCGCAGAAATGCAAGGCTTTGAACCAAGAATTCTTTCACGCTTCAAATGGGGCTTAGCTGCCGACCTTCAAGTACCTGACCTTGAAACACGTATTGCTATTATGCAAAAACGTTTATATAATGATGGTATCGAAATCACAGATGATGTGATTGAATACCTTGCCTATAGCATTACAACTAATGTTCGCGAGCTTGAAGGAGCATTGGTTTCAATTTTAGCTCAATCTTCTTTGAATAAAAAAGCCATCACCATAGATTTGGCAAAACAAATGATAGATAAGTATGTGAAAAATAATTCTCGTGAAATTTCAATTGATTTTATTCAAAAAATAGTTTGCGATTATTTTGGTATACCCGTTGATCAAATTCACTCAAAAACTCGTAAGCGTGAAATTGTTCAGGCACGGCAAATTGCTATGTATTTTTCAA
Organism: uncultured bacterium; assembly: GCA_903922465.1. Lineage (GTDB taxonomy): Bacteria > Bacteroidota > Bacteroidia > Bacteroidales > CAIXTV01 > CAIXTV01. Next base: position 12,327 of record CAIXTV010000291.1, on the reverse strand, counting down.
AAATCATGACAAAGTCCTCACTAGCACATATTGGTCTTCATTGTGGCAATAAAGACCACGCCACAGTTTTACATGCTTGTCGCACAGTGAAAAATTTAATTGATACCGACAAAAAATTTAAAGGCTACGTTGACGAACTTGAAAACAAAATAAAAATATAGCTTTAATGCTATTCATGCTATTTTCGATTCTATCAAGAATTAATAATTCTTATTTTAATGCAAGTTAGCATGTCAATACTATATTTAATTCCTACCCCCTTATCTGATCAACCAATAGCTAATGTCATTCCTCATTACAATGTCGAGGTGTTGCTATCCATTACCCATTTTGTTGTAGAAGAGATTAGAACTGCTAGACGTTTTCTTAGAAAAATTGGTTACATGGGCAATTTCGATGAAATCTGTTTTTATCTTCTAAATGAGCACTCTTCAGCAGCTGAACTCCCAACTTTGATTGCTCCACTTTTACAAGGAAATAATATGGGTTTATTATCAGAAGCAGGAACACCTTGTATTGCAGATCCAGGCTCCCAACTGGTAAGCCTTGCGCATCAGCATCAAATTAGAGTAATCCCACTGAGTGGACCTTCCTCGATTTTTATGGCATTAATGGCTTCCGGCTTCAACGGACAACAATTTCGATTTTTAGGTTATCTGCCTATTGATAAAAGCCAGCGTATTGCAACAATTAAAAGTTTGGAAAAAGAGGCCACAACCCTTCATAATTCGCAAATTTTCATTGAGACCCCTTATCGAAACCTATCCCTTTTTAATGACATCCTAAGGACATGTCAATCCAACACTTTGCTTTGCATTGCTTGCAACCTAACTGCTGAAAATGAATTTATTCAAACCAAGACTATTCGTCAATGGGAAACCTCGGCTCCTAATATTCACAAAATAAATTGCGTATTTATTATTTCATCTTAAACAGATTAATTAATACACTTTGTGAAGTATAAGCACCTTGAGACTTAGGTAGAATAAAAAACCACAAAAAATAACTACGACTTTTTAAAAGCCAAAAATCACTTCTGATATAATAGCAATAAAATCACATTTGTATGTTTGGACAGCGATCTTTTCTAAGACACTTCGTTTATTGCATTCTCAAGACATTTAAATTTTCAGGGCCTTTAATTATTCAATTTTTCCAGTAAAAACAAGTCCAAATAAATTAAACAAGTAAAAATATCTTGAACAATGACCTTTATAATTCGTTTATTGCATATTACTAATCATAATCTTTGAACACTTATGAAATATCATAACAATAGTTGAATATAAAGAAACTTGTTTATGACAATGAAGAAAAACAAGCAATCTAGCATAAATAAATGAAATTTAAAACTCATACTACAATCTTAATTCACAAATCGAAACACATTAATTCAACATTAAAAACTGTAAGATTTAATTTGCATCTGTAGCAGTATATCTTACATACAATCAACACTAAATAAATCAAGAAATTTTATTTAACACGATATTAACTATTTAGTTTGACTAATTATGCCACATCAATAATTTTATTGTGTATTTTTACCGAGACTTTAGGTAAAATAATTTTTATAAACATTACTATTAATTAAATATCATTATATATGAAACAGTTAAACAAATCATCCCCAAGCAAATTGCTAGTGTATCTAATTTCAAACAATTATATTTATTAACCAATATTATAAACATGGAGAAATTCCTAAAAATAAATCGTAATAGAAAGTGGCTAATGCCAATAACAACGCTACTATTCTTATTTGCATTGAATTTCAATGTAAATGCTCAGGCTTTAAGTACGAATAAAATTACCAAGCCCGCAATTTGTTCCAGCTCAACTCCTTTTAAACCTGGTATTTTAATTGGGACAGAAGTTAAAGTTACAGATGCATATGGTAGTACTTGCCCAAATGTCACCTACGAATGGCAGTCAGCTTCTGATGCTTCCTTTAAAGAAAACCTTAAACGCAATCTTGCCAGCACTAAGGATTTCAATCCTGGTACAGTTACAAAAACCACCTACTTTCATCGAGTGGTAAGTATAAAATGTGCCAACCCTGATGCATCAACATCAAGTACGACTCCCGGAATAAAAATAACAATTCAATAAATAACAAATACAAATCAAACATGAAAAGTTTATACACAAACTTAAATTTGAAGAAATTAGTAGCCCCCTTGGTACTATTATTCTTCTTTTTTACATTGATCAGCAATGTAAATTCGCAGACGGCTCCCATTTTGAGCCAAAACAAAATCACAGCACCGTTAAATGGGGCCGTTGGTTGTGGGGTTTTTGATCCTGACACCATTAAAGGAACAACCGTTACAGTTGTAAATTTAGAGAACCCTCTTGTTGACTCTTTAAACAATGTTAATGTATGTAACGATATCTTTTACATTTGGGAATCGTGCCCTAATAGTGCATTTTCAACTTATCCCGTGAATACGGTTACAGTTGTTGTTGCAGGATACGGACTTGCTTTTAAAGATTACAATCCTGGTCCTTTAAGTTCTACTACTTGGTACCGTCGTACCGCTTCTGTAGAATGTTTAGCACCCGAATATGTAAGTGCCTCATCAGCTGGTCCACCAGTAAGAATTACGGTTAATTCTATGCCAAACATTTATTTTGTAACAGGTACTGGTACTTTCTGCCCTGGAACATCAGCTACTGTAACATTAAGTGGATCTCAAAACGGTTCAAATTATCAATATACATTATATGAAGATGGCTTTCTTGTTTCTGGTTCACTTAAAAACGGAACCGGAGGTTCTCTAACATGGAATGTTACCTATCCTTCTTGCAATGTTACTCATACTTATACAGTCCATGCGAAAATCTTAAATCCTCTTTGCGAGCAAGACATGAGTGGTTCAGCTATTATCACTTGGCAAGATTTAGATGCTCCTGTTTGGTCAACTGCTATTAATTTCTTAAATGGATCTGTTGAGTGCAGTGATGCTGCAGGATTATTAGCTTTACAAACACTTTCACCTTTAGCAACTGATAATTGCTCTGGTATTACTTATACGAAAATTTCTGGAGATTTTATTCATGGATGTGGACAAACCGGAACATATACCAATACATGGACTGCCAAAGATGCATGTAACAATATAAGTTCAGTTTACACTCAAGTAATTACTGTCACAGACCTTACAGCTCCAACATGGGTCACTTCTGTTGGATCACTTGACAGATTTGTTGAATGTAGTGATGCTAATGGTCTTATTGCTGCTCAAGAACTAGCCCCATCAGCTCAAGACAATTGCGGAAATGTAACCTATGAAAAAACATCAGGCACTTTTGTTCCAGGCTTATGTGGAGCAACTGGAACTTATATCAATACTTGGGTAGCTAAAGATGCTTGTTTGAATGCAAGCACAACTTTTACTCAATTAATTACAATTACTGATCTCACAGCTCCAACGTGGAATGTAACTTATAGCATTGACAGATCTGTTGAATGCAGTGATGTACAAGGTTTAATTACAGCTCAATCATTAGTTCCTACTGCAACTGATAATTGCGGAAATGTCACACTTGAAAAAACTTCCGGACTATTTGTTGCTGGATTATGCGGCGCAACTGGAACTTACACAAATACATGGGTTGCTAAAGATGCTTGCTTAAACACAAGCTCTGTTTACACTCAGGTTATAACTATTACTGATTTAACAGCACCTATTTGGTCAACTGGCTCAACCGATCTAAACATTTCAAAGGAATGTAGTGATTTAGCAGGAATAGCCAATGCTCAAACTATGGCACCTATTGCAACAGATAATTGCGGTAGTGTAACCTATGAGAAAACTTCTGGTTCTTTTATATCAGGTCAATGTGGAGCAACTGGGACATTCACTAATACTTGGATCGCAAAAGATGCTTGTTTAAACACAAGTTCAATTTTTACTCAAATTATAACCATTACAGATCATACAGCTCCAACTTGGACAACAATTTCAGGAGCGCTTAATGTTTCTGTAGAATGCAGTGATGCATCAGGAATTGCAGCCGCTCAAGGAATGGCACCTGTGGCAACTGACAATTGTGGAGATGTATCTTATGAAAAAACCTCAGGAACTTTAGTTTCAGGTTGCGGACAAACAGGTACTTATACTAATACTTGGGTTGCTAAAGATGCTTGTTTAAACACAAGTTCTATTTTTACACAAGTTATTACTATTACGGATGTAACTGCACCAACTTGGACAACAGGAGCAAATACACTTAATATCTCAGTTGAATGTAGCAACACTTATGATTTAGGTATTGCGCAACAGATGAGCCCAATTGCTACTGATAACTGTGGCAATGTAACTTATGAAAAAACCTCAGGAACTTTCGTTACAGGTTTATGCGGAGCTACTGGAACTTATACAAATACATGGATTGCTAAAGATGCTTGTTTAAATACAAGCTCAATTTTCACACAAGTGATTACAATTACTGATAACACAGCTCCATACTGGGTTTCATCTCCTTATGACTTAAACAGAACAGTAGAATGCAGTGATATTCAAGGCTTATCCGATGCTCAAGCATTGGCTCCTACTGCAATTGACAACTGTGGAAATGTTACTTATGAAAAAACTTCTGGTGCATTTACAGCTGGATTATGCGGCGCAACTGGAACTTATACAAACACATGGGTTGCTAAAGATGCTTGCTTAAACACTAGCTCTGTATACACTCAGATTATTACTATTACTGATTTTACAGCACCCGTTTGGTCAACAGGATCAAATGACCTTAATATATCAGTACAATGTAGTGACCCAGCTGGATTAGCAGCAGCTATGATAATGGCCCCTATTGCTACAGATAATTGTGGAAGCTTAACTTATGAAAAAACAACTGGTAATTTTGTACAAGGCCAATTATGTCCACAGGCTGGTACTTATACTAATACTTGGATTGCTAAAGATGCTTGCTTAAACACAAGTACTGTATTTACTCAAATTATCACAATATATGACAATACTGCTCCTACCTGGACAACTTCTGTTGGTAATTTAGACAGAACAGTACAGTGTAGCGATGGTTCTGCTTTAGAATCAGCTCAGGTGTTAGCACCTTCAGCTTCTGATAACTGCGATGCTTACCCTTGGATTTTCAAAACACCTGGCACTTTTGTTCCCAGCACTTTATGCCCACAAGCAGGTACTTATACCAATACATGGGTTGCTGAAGATCATTGTGGAAATCCATCAATAGTTTACACTCAAGTTATTACTATAATTGATAACACACCTCCTACTTTTACTCGTCCCGCTGATATCACCATTAATTCAACTGCAAATTGTTCTTATAATGCAGATCCTTCAATAACAGGTGATGTTACAGATGAATCTGACAATTGTTCATATCAATTAAATGCAACTTATACAGATGTAGTTACATCTGGTTCATGCCTTGGTGTTTATTCCATCGCTCGTACGTGGCATTTGATAGATGCATGTGGAAATCAGGCTCCTGATCAAGTTCAAACAATTACAGTACTTGATGTAATTGCTCCTGCTTTTGAAGCTCCTGCAGATATTACAGTTTATACTGATGCTAATTGTACTTATAATTCATTACCAGCAGTTACAGGGACTCCAGTATACTTATGGGATAACTGTACACAAATAGGAAGCTTAGTTGTTAACTTCACAGATGCAACCGTTCCTGGATTCTGTCCTGGATCATTTGATATTACTCGTACATGGAAAGTTGCCGATTGTGTTGGAAACTTTACTGAACATGTACAACTAATTCATGTAAGTGATAATATTCCTCCGGTAATTATTCATGCTGGACCATTTGTTCGTTGTGCAACTACTACATACAGTACATATACAACAGTTGGGACAGAATTTGACATGTCATTCTCTGATAATTGTTATGTTGAAAATGTAAATTATTCTTTTAACGGTGCAACAACTTCAAGTATTCCTTATACATCTTTAGCAGGCGTTGTATTTAATGCGGGTGTTACTCATGTTCATTTAGTTGTGAGTGATTGTGCACAGAATACTGATACTTATGATTACACAATAACAATCAATCCTTTACCAACTCCATTTATCGTTGGCGATACTGCAATTTGTTGCAATACATTAGCTACCTATTGTGATCCAAACGGTTATCCAGGTGATGGATTTTCATACGAATGGACAATTGTTGGCGGTACAATTCAAAATGGCGGTAATACTCCTTGTGTTCAAGTTCTTTGGAACTGTAATTGCTCAGAAGGCTGGTTAAAACTCACCAAGAAAAACCTTATAACAGGTTGTGAAGCAACAACTCCTCCTTTCCATGTAACTATTTACGCACAACCAAGTCCAATTATCAATGGCCCTACAACAGTTTATACAAATGCTACCGGAACACACTATTGGTTAACAAATTGCACTCCTGGACATTTATATTCATGGACTGTAGAAGGCGGAACCATTACTGGTGGATGGGGTACATGTGAAATTTGGGTAGACTGGAACTGGCCATATTGTGATACTTGTGGCACTGTATGTGTAACCGAAACTTCATTACACGGATGTGTTGGAAGTTCTTGTATCCATGTAAATCAAATTGCTGTACCTGGTGCAAATACACTTAAAGGACAGTTAACTTATGACAACACATCAAATACTCCTTTAAATGGGGTTACTTTAAAATTATTACAAGGTGGTGTTGTAAAAGCAACTACCATTACCTACTCAGCTATTGATGAAACTGACCCATTAAATCCTGTAGAAGTACCTGGATATTATGAATTCAGTGGACTTAACAATGGCATTTATACTTTAAATGCTACTACGACTAAAGCTTGGGGTGGTGTAAATGCAACTGATGCTTTACTAATAAAACTTCATGCAATTTCATCTCCATTATTAACAGGACTTCCATTATTAGCAGCTGATGTTAATTTATCCTCTATTGCTAATGCTACCGATGCTTTATTAGTACAATTACGTACCGTTGGTAGAGTTGGCAGTTTTGCAGCTGGCAATTGGGTATTTGGATCGTCTCCTATTACAATTAGTGCAAACACTACTTATAATTTCGTTGCATTAGCAACTGGTGACGTAAACAAATCTTATGTTCCAGAAGTAGGCTATAAAGCCGTTGTTTATACCAATTTACAAAAAGAAGGAGTGGTTCAGACTAATGGTCAAGAAATTGAAATTCCAATTCGTGTAAATGATGCATTTAGCTTAGGTGCTGTTACTTTAGATTTGTCTTATGATCAAACTTTAGTTGATGTTTCAGATATTACCTCGCAATTGAGTGGATTTGAATATAAAATAAGCAATGGCAAAATCATGCTTGCTTGGGCTAATTCTGTTCCTGTTTCATTACAAGCTAATGATGTATTATTAACTTTAAAAGTTATTGCAAAAAGTGCAATTAACATTTCATCTGACATTTTCAGCATGAGTGATAAAACAGAATTTGCTGATGGCAACGGAAATATTCTCGGCTTTAATTTATTAAAAGTAAATAGCATCCAATCAGATACTAAAACTAATGATATTAGTATATATCCTAATCCATTCCAAAACAATACTGAAATCAACTACAATCTAATTGAAGCAGGTAACGTGAATATTTCGCTCTACAACGTAGTCGGACAAAGAACGGAAATTTTAGTAAATGAATTCAAAAATATAGGTAACTATAAAATCAGCTTAAATACTTCAGATATACCATCTGGTGTATATTCATGTGAAATCATAATTAATGGACAAACTTCAGATTACAAAAAGGTTATTAAATTGGTGAGAACCAAATAAATTCTTTTATAAAGGGGGAGCACTTCATGTGTTTTCCCCCTTTGTTAAATACAAAGTTTTTACATTAATTTAATACATCTTTTATGAAAAAAATAATCTTATATATTACAATTTTACTGCTGTCATTTATAAAAGTGGCAAGTAGTCAAGTTGCAAGTATTCAGACTGTAGATGGCTCTTTTGCTGGCACTACTCAGGTGAATGTGAATTTATCTGACTTTACAAGTGCTAACTCAATAGGTGCCATTACAATGAAAATAGGATTTGATCCCAATGTAGCATCATTTGTGGGAATATCTAATGATCTTATTACAAGCGGTATTAATGCCAATGTTGTAGGAAATGAGATAATAATTGCTTGGTCTAATGTCCCAGCAGTTTCCCTAAATGGCACAGGATTCAAATTAAACTTCATTTACACAGGTGGAAATTGCAATCTCAGCTTTAATGAAGGATGTGAAATTGCAGATGCTTCTGGGACAATCATACAAACCACATATCTTGATGGTGCTATTCATCAGCCTAGTATAAATACGGCTGCAACAATTAGTAATCAACAAGGAGATTATAATGTAGTCAATGAATTACCTATTGCATTTACCAATTTCCCAACCTCTCCTTCTTTAAGTTTAGTAGGGTCGATAAGCTTTCATTTTAGCTACGACATTAACAAACTTAAATTTTTAGGTATCGATGGCTTATCCGGTGCAACTGTTAATGCTTCAAATGGAATTATTAACTTAGCCTGGTCAAATGCCACACCTATAAATCTAAACTCGCTAAATTTTAAATTACTATTTAATTATTTAGGCGGAACTTCAAATGTAAGTTTCACCGGAATTAATATGATTGCTAATGCTAATGGTATTCAGATTCCTGTGAACTATACTAGTGGCGCTATTAGTCAACCTCTCACTTCAGCTTTGGTAGACATTGGTGAGGTGGCTGGGCAGTTATCTGGAACCACTGTAGTACCTGTAAATTTCTCAGGCTTCCCAATAAATCAAGGCGCTGTAACTTTGAATTTAGCATACAATACAAGCTCCTTAAATTTCATTGGGGTATCAGGTTTATCTGGATTAAATGCAAATGTCACTAATGGCGTTATTAATTTAACTTGGAGTAATCCAACTGGAGTAAATCTTTCTGGTTTCAATTTATTATTTACATATGTTGGAGGCTCAAGTAATCTTGAGTTTATTGGACAAAATGAAATAACAAATAATACTGGCATTATTATTCCTGTAACCTATACTAATGGAATAGTAACTCAAACAGCTATTCCACTTACAGTAAGTTTAGGAAATGCACCTCTAACATCTGGAATAAATACTGTTTTAGTTCCTGTAAATTTTTCAGGTGTTTCTGGAAATATTAATAACACAACTATGTATGTTAATTTTGATAATTCAAAATTAACATACATGGGTCTACAAAATGCAATTACAGGAGTAGTAGCGAATCAAGATCCCTTAAGTAAAACAATTATTATTACTTATTCTAATACAAGTATTCCACTAGTAGACGGTTTATTTTTAGATTTAAAATTTATTGCTACAGGTGGAGTTGGGAATTGTGATGTTCCTGTATACTTTACAACTTTTAATTCTAATGCAAGTTCTCTTACAGATAATTTAGGCACAACAGTTATAGCAAATTGGACAAACGGGAGTGTAAACACTTCACCACTTCCTCCATCAGGCAATACGCCACAATCATTCTGTAACTCGGGAATAATTGCTAACTTAATAACTAATGGCATAGGTATTAATTGGTATGATGCACCAAATGGTGGAAATTTACTTTCCTCATCTGATGTTTTAGTAAATGGAAACACTTATTATGCTAGTCAAACCATTGGTGGTTGTACAAGTGAAAGCAGGTTAGCTGTTACAGTTGATATCACTTCACCTTCAGCTCCAAGCGGATCTGTAACTCAGGCCTTCTACTTTGCTGCAACTGTGGGAGATTTAATTGCAATTGGTACAGGAATAAAATGGTATGATGCTGCTTTTGGAGGCAATTTGCTTTCACCAGCTACCCTACTAATTAATGGAGCGATTTATTATGCTAGTCAAACTATTGCAGGATGTGAGAGTCAAAGTAGATTTTCTACTACAGTTAGTATCACTCTTTTAACTGTTTCAACAAATCCTGTTACAGCTATTACCAATACAGGGGCAACATTTAATGGGGAACTTATCTCTGGCGTTCCAAATCCAACAATTCAGCGAGGATTTGTTTATGCTACTCATAACAATCCAAATTGTTTGGATTTATCGAGTACGACTATTCTATCTGGCACTGGTATCGGAACTTACTCTTCAAATGTTGCATCTTTAGCACTTAATTCAAATTATTGGGTTAGAGCTTTTGCATACGATGGAGTAGTATATACTTATGGAGCCATAGTTCCTTTTTCAACAGTAATTTGGCCTTTCTTTAATCTCGAACTTCGAAATGACATTCAAGTTTCAGATAAAATATATGAATTTGATATTTATCTTGTTCATACTGGCAATTTTATTACGCCTCCACAGTTTGAATTATCAACAATTCAAATGGGTATTTACTTTAATAGTGCTATTTTAAACGGTGGTTCTGCTACAGCATCTATTGTAACTGGGTCTACTTCTGATATTAATAGTGGACAAAGACAAACAAATGCTAACATGTCAATAGTTGGTCCATCAATTGGAAATAAAACCATAAAAATTACCGCGAAAACTACCTCAGCTGGATTAGGTACAGTTATTTCTCAAACTACGGGAACGAAAGTAATGAGAGTAAGACTTACGAATTCAGCGTCATTTGCTCAGGTGCAACCTAATTTAGCATACTCATTTACTGGTACTGGGCCTTCATGGCAAACAATGGTGAGTGCCTATATTAATACAATTAGCAAGAACATTAACTCTAATGGTACTTTTATTATAAGCAGTTTAACCAATCCGACTCTAAATCAATCATTTCTAGTAAGTGGTGGCGGTTTATATTGCGCTGGCAATTCACCTATAGGCATTTATCTAAATGGATCGATATTAGGTTATAGCTATCAATTGAAAAAGGATGGAATAAACTTTGGCCCTATTGTAACAGGTACAGGTAGTCCTATTTCATGGAATGTTACTGAAGCTGGAACGTATACAGTTTTAAACATGAACGGAAGTGCTATTGTAACTACTACTTCTATTCCAACAGGCCCTATAAATCAAACTTTTTGTTTATCTGCTCATCCATTGATTTCAAGCATTACAGTTTCAGGTTCTGATATTAAGTGGTACGATGCTGCAAATGGAGGAAACCTCCTTCCAACTTCAACCATTTTATCAAGTGGAACTTATTTTGCAAGTCAAACTATTTCTGGTTGTGAAAGCGCAAACCGCTTAGCAATAACAGTTACTTTAACGACTCCTACAGTTTCTGCAGGAGTATATGGTCCTGTATGTGTTGACGCGGCAGATATCACCTTAGGGGGCTCACCTTTGGGTGGAATTTGGTCTGGCGTTGGTGTAATTGGCAATTTGTTTGACCCATCAGTGGGAACTCAAACTTTAACCTATACTTATACTGATGGCAATTCATGTGTTAACTCTGCCACAACAATGATTACGGTTAATGATTTACCAAGTGTTTCAACTGGTTCATATGGATCAGTTTGTATTGATGCTGCAGATATTACTTTAGGTGGTTCGCCAATGGGTGGTATTTGGTCTGGTGTTGGTGTAACTGGTAATTTGTTTGACCCGTCAGTGGGAACTCAAACATTAACCTACACATATACTGATGGGAATTCGTGTGTTAACTCAGCCACAACAATTGTTACAGTTAATAACTTACCTATTGTATCAGCAGGATCTTATGGCCCTGTATGTGTAGACGCAGCGGATATTACTTTAGGTGGTTCACCCGTAGGTGGTATTTGGTCTGGTGTTGGTGTAACTGGTAATTTGTTTGACCCATCAGTGGGAACTCAAACTGTAACCTATGCCTATACTGATGGTAATTCATGTGTTAACTCTGCAACAACGATTATTACAGTTAATAATTTACCTATTGTATCAGCAGGATCTTATGGCTCTGTATGTGTAGATGCAGCAGATATTACTTTAGGTGGTTCACCTTTGGGTGGTATTTGGTCAGGTGTTGGTGTAACTGCTAATTTGTTTGACCCTTCAGTGGGAACTCAAACTGTAACCTATGCCTATACTGATGGTAATTCATGTGTTAACTCAGCAACAACAATTGTTACAGTTAATAATTTACCTGTTGTATCAGCAGGATCTTATGGCACTGTATGTATTGATGCTGCAGATATTACTTTAGGTGGTTCACCCGTAGGTGGTATTTGGTCTGGTGTTGGCGTAACTGGTAATTTGTTTGACCCATCAGTGGGAAGTCAAACATTAACCTACACATATACTGATGGGAATTCATGTGTAAACTCAGCCACAACAATGATTGCTGTTAATGATTTACCTATCGTTTCAGCCGGTTCGTATGGACCAGTTTGTATTGATGCTGCAGATATTACTTTAGGTGG
>CAIXTV010000290.1 GCA_903922465.1 uncultured bacterium | reverse complement strand
CTGTTTTAAGAAAAAGATGCTTCGAATATTCATTCAAAACTTAAGCAGTGGTATTTTATTTTCTGGATACTAGCCCGAAATCGAGAAGTTAATGCGAAAGGGTGTTGAGATTGCTTCGTCACAGCCTGATTAGCATCAGGCAGTTTTCTCGCAATGACGGTAGTGGTTTAGGGTGGGGGAGGAAGGGGGGCGGGCGCCACCCTTAACTAGAGGCCTAATTAAGATTCTAAGCTGTAGGGATTCACCTACAAATATTTCAGACATATCCTACAAGCGTTCTCGAATTAGAATATTAATTTTGCCTTTTATTTCAGACAACTATAATAGATCACTTTATGAAGTACATAAAAACTAAAAGAATTGAACATATAAATCTGTATTTTCTTGTTAACCTGCTCAATACTTCCATTAAATGGGGTTTTGTCTTTATGCTTATTGTGTTGACTTCCTGCAATGGTCCCGGCTCATCGAAAAAGGATTCAGATCATGACCTACAGTCATTTGAAATATTTAAAGGCAAAGCTAATCAATATCAAAATCTTCAGTTGGACAGTGCCATATTATATGCGGATTCGGCCATTACGATGTTGCGTAAAATGGGTAATTATAATTCAGACACATTATTTACGCTTATTAAAATTAAAGCTACTGCTTTTATGAATAAGGGCCTATTCGATAGTACTGTTACTATGTTGGATAGAATCTATGCTGAAGCCATAGATCAGAAAAATTCAAGCTTACAAATTAAAACTGCCATCTTATTGGGCGGATTTGCACTCGACAAAGACAAACTCTCTATAGTTGAAAAATATATTCCTAATGTCATAAATATGCTTGACAATCAGGTTGATGAAAGTGATAAAGCCCAAGCTTATAATATATATGGTGCTTATTTAGGGGTGAAAGGAGAGAATAATAAAGCGATTGAATTTTCGATGAAAGCCTATAAGATATTTGAGGTAAAGAAAATGTTTTCAAATCTAAGTTTTGTTAGTGTTAATATTGGAAATGATTTCCTTGCGATTGGTGGGGAAAAGGATGCCTTGAAATATTATAGAAATGCTGTGGATGCCGCCACTAAATCAAAGGATACTGCGAATTTAATGAGTACCTTGTGTAATATAGGTGTTTATTATAGAGAAGAAAACCCCGATAGTGCTATATTTTATTATGATAAAGTAATAGCCCTTAAGCCGGTGAAAAACACCCCTGATTTTGTTGTTTCGGCTCAATATAATAAGGCAAATATATATTTGGATAAAAAGGATTTTAAGAAAGCTTTATCGGGATTTAATAAGGTGTTGGCTATATCACAGCTTACAAAAAATTACACTGGAATGGCATATGCATATAATGGTATCTCTTCGGTTTATGAAAACTTGGGGAAAAGGAATCTGTCAATGGATTTATTAAAGCGAGCTGTAAATATGGCCGATTCTCTTGGGGAAACCGCATTAAAGATGTCGTTAAACGTTCAATTACAAACTGCCTACGAAAATAATGCTAATTACAAAGAAGCCTATTTGCTATCGAAGCAGATAAAAGTTTACAACGATTCGACCAAGTCGGTTGAAAAACAAATTGCCATTCATGACATTGAAGCAAATTATCAATCGGAGAAAAAGGAGTTGGAAAATAAATTATTGAAATCAGAACTGATAAAGAAAGACAATCTGTTGATCAGTCGTAATTTCCTAATAGTTTTTCTTATAATAGCATCTTTGATTTTCGCAGTATTATTTTGGCGAGTTTATGTGGTAGCTAAGCAACGAAGCATGGCTTACGATGTGTTGATGAAGAAGTATAAACAGGAAAGTGAAGAAGTGATTTTGCTTAATACCCCTGCATTATCAGAAAGTGCTAAACCCCCAATTCATGTTAACGACCTTTGCTTGCAACTTTATGATCAGGTTGTGGATTATTATACAATAAATAAGCCTTATCTTGACCCCAATTTTAAAGTTGAAACCATCATTGCCGACCTAAATAGCAGTCATAAGGCTATTTTGCAAGCATTAAAACTTAAAAGTCATAGTTTTAACACCCTAACTAATCTATATAGGGTAGAAGAAGCCAAGAAAAGAATGGCTGATGAAACTTACAATAACTTAAAGATTGAAGCCATAGCAAAAGATTCAGGATTTGGCACCAAGATGAGTTTTTATAATGCTTTTGAACAAGTCACAGGTGTTAAGCCTAGTTTTTATAGAAACAATATTCTTCAGGAGGCCATTTAGTAGATATTCAATTCTAAATAGCTATTTTAAAGATATTTATAGCGTCAAAAAGACGCCTTCCCATCCTCTTAAAAAGATAAAGTAAAAAATTCTGCACGTTTGCGGCAGAATTTTTTACTTCTTTTTTCCTGCACCTTTCCCTCTTTTTTCATATTCGTAAAACGCATGTAGTCAATGTGTAAATACGAAAAGTAAAAAATTCTGCAAGCTTAAGGCAGAATTCTTTACTTGCTTATTTCGGATATCTTTTTTTATATACTTTGCTTTGCATGAAATAAAATAATAATGTTTCATTAAAAGATGATATTGAATAAGTGCTTTTATACAACCGAGCTTGACCCAAATGCACACACAATAGGTGGTATTATGCGTAAAGCGTATAGATTAGGAAATTAACAAACCAATATATTATGAAAAAACAATTTGCAATTTTAGTTTTATTACTTGTTTGTGTTATTCAAACAAGCATGTATGCGCAAACAACCCGCAATGCATCAACCTATGCCCAACTTACTGCGGCTAATACAGCATCTGTCGATGGCGATATTATAAATATAACGAATAATATTGTTGTAAGTGCACAGCTCACCATAAGCAGTTCGCTCACCATCAATGGGAATAGTTTCACCATTTCGGTGCCAGTGCCCGGATTAGATGATATGGGACGGTTTAACGTGAGCGCTTCCGCATGGCGTGTTTTTGAATTCAATGGAGCAGGGAAATCAGTTGTCATTAATAACCTCACAATAAAAGGCGGAAATATTACCAGCGCAGGAGGTGCGATTTGTGTTTCTTCAACATTAGCTACCCTTACCCTGAATAGGTGTACTGTTTCAAATTCAAGGACCTCTACATTTGTTGGTGGGGGTGGCATTTACAACAAGGGGGTTCTTTTTATAAATGCTTCTTACATCAGTAGAAATTCTGCAGAGTACGGTGGAGGGATACTGAACGATGGAGGAAAAGCTTATCTGGAATCATGCACCATGGTTGAAAACAGGGCTACATCTTCGAATGGTGCAGGTGGAGCTGTAGAAAACAAAAGCGCTGGCATAATGTACTTTAACAACTCTACCTTGTCGAACAACCAAAGCTTAGTCTACGGTGGTGCTATTAATAATTATAATAGCACCTTATACTTCATTAACAGCAGTGTCACCGGAAATGTCGTGTATAGTGGTGCAACTTGCAAAGCTGGTGCTGTGCTGAACCTTGGTGGCACTTTTTATGGTGTGAATTCACTCTTTGCTTACAATTATAAAGCAACTGGAGGCTCAGATACAAGTCCTACAGGCTATGTTTTAGATGATATTATTGGCTATACAGAAAGTAGTGATAATACAAATATAAAATTTTACAACTGTATATATCATGCAACTTTGCCAGTCTCGTATCCTATTGGAGCATCTGTTTCCAATATTCATTTCACTGGAAACATAAATGGGAGCGATAACACCATTTTCTCGGGTGGAAGTTTTTCGAAATTAACTGATATTAATGGCAATGAAATTGGTGATGCTATATACCGCCCTTTCCTTTACAATAACAGCGGTAGTGTTGCTCCTACACTTAAATCAGGTAGTTTTGTGTTGAGCAATTTGGGAACACGCACTCGATATGCCAACAATAACAATGTGAACCCTGTGGTTGCTTATTATAACGGCTCCACTTATGTTAATCTAACCGGAACAAGCTCTTTAGGCCAGGAAGTGTTATTGGATCAGGTGGGCGCTGCCCGTCCTAATCCTCCTGCAAGCGGAGCAATTCAAGGCACGGTTGATAACCTTTATATGCTTAAAGTGCTGGGATCTTCATACGGCACAGTGAATGGAGGAACCTTGTATGGTGATGTGTATCCATCCGGAACATCGGTAAGTGTAACTGCCATTCCAAATAGTGGTTATGCATTTAGCAATTATACTTACGTATTGGGAGGCAGCGGAACGGCTTCTACTTCTAACCCTTATACTTTTACGTTAAGCAGTGATATTACCCTACAACCATTATTTACAGTACTTTCGGGTGGAAACTATGCCATTAACTATTTAGGGAATGGCTATACCGGTGGTAGTGTTCCTGCAGGTGGCACATTTTCAGCTTCAACAACTATTGCTGCAGCGGGAACTATGGTAAGAACCGGCTATTCATTCAATGGCTGGAATACCAATTCAAATGGTTCGGGGACAGCTTATGCTGCATCAGCAACTTATTCAGCTGGTTTAAACTTGGTATTGTATGCACAGTGGGTT
>CAIXTV010000289.1 GCA_903922465.1 uncultured bacterium | reverse complement strand
TGTTGAAGGCGACCATGAATAGGAGTAGCCAGTATTGCTACTTGTGGCATTTAATGTGGTGGGATCTCCATCGCAAACAGCAGGGACAGTGGCACTTGCTGTAATCGATGGTGCTGTTACAACTGTTGCTACAACGGGAGTGCGACCACTTTGGCAACCCGTTGTAACATTCCAATTATAGAAGTATACGTACCATGCTTGATTGCCCCCTAACCATCCACTGGTTATGCTTCCAGCGGTACCTATTGCATAAGGAAAACCACTTACAGATTCTCTAATTAAATTAACAGTGCTTCCTGTTTGAACTACAATAATACGATATTGAGTACCCACTGGAATTGCCCAACCTAATGAAGCTGTATAAGCAGTATTTCCCGTGCCTCCTGGGACAGTAAAAGTGCCTGAGGTATAAATAGTAGTTCCAGCGCTATTAAGTAAACGTATAATCATTGTTGAAGAGGAAGAATTGCCATTATAAACATCAACGGAATTTAATGTAAAAGCAGTGGTAACATCGAAATTCAAACCATAGTTAGCAGAAGTCATTAAACTGATGGTTGTATAGGTTAGTTTTCCACCATTAAAAGTGGCGCTATTGGCTGATTGAGCTCCTACATAATAGGTTGTATTGTTTGAAATAGTTGGAGTCGTGAACGGAGAGCCTGTACCAATGCTTGTTCCTCCTGTTGCAGCAGCATACCAATTTAAGATGGAGCCAGGAGTTGTTGTTGCACCTAAGTTCAAGGTACCTGCTCCACAACGGGATGCAGGGGTTGTACTTATAATAATAGGATTTTCCACTTTAACAGTAGTTACATTTGATTCGCTGCAAAGATTTCCAGCTACTTTAATTTGTAATTTATAATATGTGGTTGATGAAATAGTAGGAGTGGTATAAGAAATAGCATTTGCTCCTGGTATATCCGTAAAAGTTATACTGTCGGTTGAATTTTGCCATTGGAAAGTAGCTGTTCCATAACCAGTAGCAGGGTTGGTAGAAATTACGGAAGTTCCACTTGTGCAAATGGTTGCAGGATTTGGAGTTATAACCGGATTATTAGGAGGGACAACAACTGAAGTTGTTGAAACAAGAGAGGCACATCCATTGAAGGAAGCTGTAAAAGAATAGGTTCCAGTAGCAGCCGTTGTGACAGAGGGAATTGTAGGATTTTGGCTGGAAGATGCAAACCCATTGGGACCTGTCCATGAGTATGTGTCTCCAATATCGGTTGTTCCAGTTAATTGGAGAGCCGAACCGACACAAATTGGGGAGATTCCTGATGCACTTGCTGTTGGTACAGGCTTAACAGTGAATATATCAGCGCTTACAACTGTACCACCTGGAGTGGTAACAGATACTGTTCCGGTTGTTCCTATACCTAAAGTAACTGTTAAAGTTGTATCTGTATTAGAAGTAATGGTAGCAGGTGTGCCTCCAACGCTTACTGCATAGGCTCCAGATAAATAAGTTCCTTTAATAAGTAGTGAAGATGAAGCGCAAGCTTCTGAGGATCCAAAACTTGTTATGACAGGAGGTTGAAGAGGTGTTTCAGTCATACTGAAGTTATCAAAACCCATGTAATAAGGAGGAGAGTAGGTAAGGTTATTAGTATGAACCATAAAATAATACATACCGGAAGTTGTAGGATAAAAAGTACGGTTCGCAAGCGTATAGGATGTTGGAGGAGTTCCACTGGTATAAAGGACATTTCCAAGTAGCGTTGAACCTACTCCGGTTTGAGTAGTATTGTATCTAATATCGACAGCCCAGCCTGGTTGTCCATCACCAACATATTGAAAGCTGAAATTATATGCATTTCCTGCAGTCAGACTAAAACCAGGGGTGATTAAATACATACTTGCTGTGTAACCCAAAACTGTTATATAATTAGGTGGGGAAAGTGGGTCATGGTATGTTGTGTAAGTGCCATCAGAAGATCTCCAATATGAACCTTCAGGTTTCCAACAATTCGGTAAAATTGAAGCGCCAATCGGACTCATTGCATCAAAATTCTCCGTCCAGGGATATAAAGAAACAGGGGCACATGTAGTTGCAAAAGTACCCTGAGTGGAATAAGCTGACCCCATACTGTTGGTAGCAAAAGCTTTATAGTAATATGTCGTACTTGGTGTAAGTCCTGAAACCGGAACTGAGAATGTACCTGTTGAATACGGACCTGAGTTTTCCATTACCTGGGTTCCAGATCCGTCAGGAAAACCATTTGTAGTGCTATAGTATATTCCTCTCATAGTAACATCGGGGCAACCAATTGTTGTAATATTGCCACCTAAATTAGCTGTGTTAAAAGTTATTGCGGCACTCGTGGGAGTTGTAATCGTAGGTAATCCAAGAACTACCACGGCTATACTACCTGCACCTGTGCTCCAGCATAGAGAAGTGTTATTTTGCGAACGAATGTAATAAGTTGCTGAGGTAGTTACATTATAAGTATTTGATGAATTTGCTGTTGAGGTACCTGTAGCACTTGTTTGCCAGTACCATGTTTCGTTTGCCGGAGGTGTGCCATTCATTGTTAAAGTCACACCCGGGGTGGTGCATTGTGGACCATCACTGATAGGGTATGCTGGGTTTGCTGGCGGGGCAATACAACCTGCTTTTCCTAAAAGGAAAAATCTATTGACTCCAATGACATTTGAATTTGTAACCGAATTAGTATTGGGACTGCCTGCTAAATATGTGTATATTCCTGTTTTTGAGGTGCTTCCACCGATAGCATCTAAGGGAGAAATTGCAGTTTGCCTTACTAAGGATACTGAACTATTGGTGAAATTACCAGAAGTCAATAAAGACCAATATTCTGTTGTACTTGTTGAAGTTAGAGAAGCATCATAAGTGCCTGCGGCACTCACATTGAATGCTTCCACCTGTGCTGTAACTGTACCAGTACCGGTAGTTGGACTGTTTAGAGAAAAAGGTAAATAAACCCCACCCTTACCAACAGGAAAATTATAATTTGAGCCAGATGCAAGACTTGCCGGTAAAGTCCATTTTAAAGGGCCACTGATATAAGAAGTTGTTGAGCCACCAAAAATTGCTGTTGAAGTTGTATTCGTAATTGAAAGCAGGTTCGTGGTGGTGGTTGTGAGAATTCCTGAGGTTAATGTTAAATTTCCACTAACAGAAGAAGCTCCGTTGAGGGTTTTTGCCCCGGCACCAGACAAAGTAAGATTGCTGTAAGAACCAGCTAAAACTGTTTGAGAAGAAGCACTTGTGTAGCTTACAGTAGATCCTGAAAAAGTTGTTAAAGTAGGTGTACTGCTAATTGTACCTCCAAAAAACAGACTGCCAGCACCAGTAAAGTTAAAAATACAACCTGTTGTTCCAGTGGTTGCATTACCGGAGATGGTAGCAGAACCGGAAGTAATATTAAAAACATCATTTCTGCCTGAGGTTGTGGCAGACATAGTTAGCGTTCCGCAGGTGAGTGTTCCAGCATTTACATTTACTGTACATAGGAAACCAGATGAAGGTCTTGGCATACTTAAAAGTCCAATAATAGCAAGAGAATTAGTCCCACTAATGGTTACAGTGCTACTTGCAGCCACTGCTGCGAAAGTGAGTGAAGCACATTGAGCAGCCATGTCGACAGTAACTGTTATACCAGAATTAATAGTCACTGCATCTGCAGAAGTAGGAATTGCTGCACCACCCCAGGTAGCAGTACTGCTCCAAAGCCCACTAACCGAAGCAGTTCGAGCAGCTCCCAGGACAAAAGAAGAGGATAACAATAAGAATACAAAAAATACCATAGGAATTATCCTTTTGGTAGTTGTACTTAAAAATAAAGTGTTTGATTTTTTCATGATAAAAATTGTATTGTGATTAAAAAAAGTAAATTTAATTTGTATGAAATTAATCTTTGACAATTTTCTTAAATTGGATAGATTTGCTGTTTTCTAATTTGATTACATATATACCCGGAAGAAAATTTGTAGTTTGGACAACTGTTTTTTCTATAACATTGCCTTTATATATGGTTTGACCTAATGAATTTAATATTTCAAAATTTGTTTGTCCTGAATTCCCACTGATTTCAATAATTAATTCATCAGAAACAGGATTGGGATAGACATTTATTGATTTATTATTTTCGTTAGATTGGATACTTAAATTTGTGATTTGAATAATATTTGATGATGCAGAACTGCATCCATTAATTTTAACGATACAATAGTAGTTGCCATTTACAGTTGGGGTATAGTCTTGACTTGTGGCACCATTAATTAAACCCGATTGATAGTACCATTGATTCCCAAATGAAGCATTCGAATGCAGTGTGCTACCGTTAAGTGAAATTACCGGAGTTGGTGGAATTGTCGGTTGTGGATTTATGACTACATTAGCAGAAGGGACAGATGTACAGCCTAATGTATCAGTAACAATAAAAGTATAGGTTCCTGGGGTCAGTCCTGTTATGGTTGTATTTGCTGTATTTCCAGTTGAAACAATATTTCCAGGACTTCTTGTTAATGTCCATAAACCGTTAGTAGGCAAACCCCATAGAATTACGCTACCAGTTGCTGTTGTACATGTAGGTTGAGTTATTGTTCCAATGGTTGGAGCGGGTTGAGATGTTGTAGTATATATAGGCACATTGGATGATATAGGTGAGGTGCAGGAAGGGGCAATATTAACTGTATAAGTGTAAACTCCAGGCATTAAGCCTGAAATAGTTATATAATTTCCAGATCCTGACGATGTGACACTACCGGGCATTCTTGTTAATGTCCAGTTTCCTGTTGGTGGTAATCCCCACAAGTAAACACTTCCTGTAGGTACGATGCAGGAAGGCTGAATAATTGATCCTACTAAAGGTGCTGTTGGAACAGCAAAAATTGATCCGGTATCGGAGACAGCACTGCTCCAGCACGTGCCGTTATAAGCACGCACCCAGACAAAATAATCTCCAATTGCAGATGGAGTGATATATGTAGCTGAAGAATTTGTTGTTTCTGTACCTATTGGTGAACTTACCCAATAACATGTTCCTGTAGGGCATGAACCTTTTGTGAATGTAATTCCTGTTCCACTACACTGAGGACTGTTGCTTATTATATTGCCAGAGGGAGCAGGGGCTGTTAAAACTGTGAAATTTCCCGTGCTTGAGGCTGTCCCATTTGGCGAGGCAACAACAACCTGACCAGTTGTGCCATTTCCTAAAGTAACGGTTAATGTTGTATCGTTATTCCCAATAATTGTGGCGGCAGTTCCTCCGACAGTAACTGCGGTAGCAGAAAAAAAGTTTGTTCCATAAATAGTAAGTGATGTGCCAGCACACCCACTGTTAGATCCTAAATTTGTAATTGTAGGAGGCCCTTGTGTAATATAGGTGATTTGAATATTGGGTCTCCAAGTACCTCCATAAACAACATTAGTTAAAATTGCAGCATCAAAATTGTCTGCCATGTCTGCCCAACCTATTGTAGCGTTAAATCCCAATGAACCAGTATTTGACCAGTAGAAGTTGCTAGTAGTTGGATTTCCAATAACTGCTGAGATATCCCAGTCAGAACCTATTTCAATAGAGCCTCCAGTATAAATAAAAGGTGAGGAGAGAGTGAATTCTATCCATCCGGCTGGATCTGAGATTTGTTGAGTTGTGCTAGTATATTTAAGGGTTGCACCTATTTTAACGTCTCCCCAGGTAATACTTGCAGGTTGGTCAGTAGCAGAGGAGTTTTTCATCCAGATACTGAATTTGGCGTTTCCGAGCGTTGAGCTGGCATTTTGCTTGTACCAACCAAGTTTTGTAATAAGTACACCTGCGGGGATTCCGGCATTAGATAATTCTGAGGTTTTGTAAAGATAATTATATTTACTATTATCATCAGGACTGCTTGCAGTTACACGATTTATTGGTCCAAAGTTGGAGGAAGGTGTGGTACCTGTTCCAATTGTTGTGGTGGTTTGTGCCCAAGAACTTCCAACGCAAAAGGAAATAAAGGTAAAAAGTGATAAAAGTTTTTTCATGTTATTGATAATTATGGGATTAATATATGATTATGGTAAAAAGCAAATTTTTGCATTAACAAATTCTGTGTAAAAGTAATGTAAGCATGCTATGCAAACCAAACCAAATTTTACCAAAAGTAGGATGACTGATTTGTAATAAATAATATTAAATCGTTGATATAATATTTTTTACGAATATAAAAAAGAGAAGTAACATTTACTTTTGATGAGTACAAATTAAGTTGAGAAAACATAAACACTTCTAATTGATAAAAATAAACCTCTACATATATGAATCAATTGTCATTTAAGCAAAGTAACAGATCCAACAAAAAAATGCACTTTATTATTCATTTCCACAACCTTAAATTTGTAAACATAAACCCCTTCCATACAAAACTTTCCATTGTAATATCCATTCCATCCCATTTCGGAATCTGTGGTGCGAAAAATAAGCTCACCCCATCTGTCGAAAATCAATAACTCAAAGTCATCAGTTTTAAAACCAGTGCCTTTCCCATTAAAATTTTCATTTTTATTGTCCTCGCTTGGAGAGAATGAATTTGGTATATAATATGTGAATCCGTCTCCAATAATTATATGTTTTATAATGGTATCAGTACATTCACCATTGCGAACTATAAGCATAACCGGGAAGTCGCCAGATGTATTGTAGGTATAGATTGGGAATTGTAGAGTAGAGGTATTATTGCCTGTATCTCCAAAGTACCAAAGCCATTCGTTAGCATTCACCGATGCATCATAAAAATGTATAACAGGAGAATAGATGTCTGCTACCCATGGGATGGCATTAAAATCGGCAATTGGATCAGGATAAACAGTTATTGTATCGTACCCAATAGCATTACAGCCTGTTATTGTAATTCCACTAAGAGTAACAATAAAGTTTCCATCATTCGTATAAGTATAAGTAGGCGAATTTAGATTAGAAACATCCGAAGTTGTTGTTGGATCGCCAAAATCCCAATGAATTGAATTGGAGTCAATGGTTCCATCATTTTGAAAGTTGAAATGAACGAAAAGAGGGACACAGCCCTCGTCTGGTAGAGTATTAAATAATAGCGGAGCAACATTTGAAAGTAAGACTGTAACGGTTGTACTATCCTGACATCCTCCCAACGAAGTCCCTACAACTAAATATGTTGTTGTTGTTGTTGTTGGAGAAACACTGACCATTGCACCAATTAAATTTCCAGGCATCCAAACATAAGTATCAGCTCCGGTGGCAGTTAAAGTTGATGCTTGTCCATTACATATTGAAGAAGGTGATGCAGAAGCTATAATAGTTGGTAAGGCGTTTATTGTTATATTCATAGAAGTATTGTTCGCACATTGACCTGTATCTGAGGTAAAAGTATAAACAAAAGTTCCAATTGTTGTTGTAGAAATGGATGCAGGACTCCAATTACCTGTAATACTATTGGTTGAGGTTGCTGGTAAAATTCCCGGAGTTGCTCCAACACAAAATTGTCCCAATGGATTGAAAGTAGGAGTAATTGTTGAACTGACTGTAATACTCATATTTGAGGGAGTAGCACATTGTCCTGCATTCGGGGTAAAAGTATAAACAGAAGTCCCTGGAGTAGATGTTGATATAATAGCGGGGCTCCACGTTCCTGTAATGCTATTGTTGGAGGTTGTTGGTAAAACTCCTGTTGGTGTCGATCCTAAACAATAAGGACCCATTGCTGTAAAGGTGGGGGTAATACTATTTGTTATACTTATACTCATTGTGGTTGTAGTGGCACATTGCCCGGCATTTGGAGTAAAGGTGTAAATAGTAGCTCCAACTGTAGAGGTAGAAATACTTGCAGGATTCCATGTACCTGTAATACTATTTGTAGAAATAATAGGGAGAGTACCAGGGGTTGCACCCACACAATAAGGACCTAAAGCCGTAAAAGTTGGTGTAAAGCTTGAACTGATGGTGACATTCATGCTTGCAGTATCTGCGCATTGACCAGCATTTGGAGTAAATGTGTATACAAAGGTTCCAGCTGAAGTAGTTGAAATCGTAGCTGGACTCCATGTACCAATAATTCCATTTGAAGAAGTACTTGGTAAAACGCCTGGTGTTGCCCCAACACAAAAAGGACCCAAAGCAGCAAAAGTAGGCTCAATTAGTGAATTTATTACGGTAGGACAAGAAGCGCTGTAAGTTGCACTAACAATTCCTCCAAAGCCAGTACCACAAACATATAATTCATTTGTGGTCGAATTAAATTTAATATCAGTTACATTTTTATTTATAGTAGTTAAGCCTAGTTGAATATCTCCTGAGGTAATAAAATTTGTTCCGTTAAAAGTATAGCATTTAATTGCATCAACACCACCAACATAAACATTGTTACAATCGTCAACAGCAACTCCACCTTGACTTCTTATTGTCAATCCAGTAGTGATTGAACTAATGAAAGTACCGGTTGTGGTATTATAGGCTGCCAAATTTAATCCATCATAATAATATAAATAGTTTGTACTTGCTGCTAAAGCATTAAAGCCAATAGCTTGACCTCCCCCACCCCCAAAACCAGGATATGATTTATTTGAACCTTCATACAAAGTGGCAAGTCTAGGCTGATTCCAAATATTACCATTAAAAGTAGAATTTATCTTTAGGATTTTATGATTAAGCAAAGGTTCTGAAGGGCTTGCAGTTGTAATATAGCTATTTCCATTCGGGTCGAGGGCATGAGACATAGCATCTTGCCTAGCAAGCACTGAGCCGACAACACTATTATAAGTAATTGCTCCAGTTGTAACATTTAATATCCCTCCTGTTTTTGAAGGTGCACCTGGTCCGCCACCAATAATAATGACTTTCGCAACACCTGTACAACCACCATAAAAACTCATGTCTGAAAGTTCAGTGAAATTAATATTGGCAGTACTAATAAAATTATCATAAACCCCGAGCGCATTTATTCTAATGACCCTACAACCTAATGTTTGCTCAACGCCTTGTCCTATGTAAGTTTTCCCCGCTATTTTATCAACAACAAAATTCCCTGGACAAGCTGTGTTAGTTCCGGAAGAGTTCCATGCAGGAGTTGTAACTACACCATTAAATGTCCATACTAAAGCCCCGGCTGCGGTATATTTCGATACTAAATAAGGTCCACTACCTCCATAAACATAATAGTTGCCGGCATTATCAAAGTCCACATCAAAACCAATATTGGTCGTAGGCAATGCTAAATTTACAACCCAGGGATCAATTATTAAATCCTCTGAAATATCATAACCATTAGGCAAATTAAAGGAAATTATATTATTCTCTACGGTAAAATTAGATTCAATTTTTCCCTTGTTTTGAAAACTAATAGGAGCATATTCTGTAATATTGGAAACTGATGTTTTAATCACAACATTCCCTCTTTTTAAATATACTTTTTTAACGTCACCTGAATATTTTATTTTTATATCATTAACATTGGCTCCTGGTCTCAGAATAACATTATACTCTATGCCAATGTCTTTTTCGTTTGTAAATACATATTCAATATCGATATGATTATAAACGTTTTTATAGGTTATTTTTTTATAGCATTCCGATTTATATTGCTCTTCACCAAATGAATGATAAAAAGGTTGTTGATCACTTACCAAAATCTCAATGTTTTGATTTG
Organism: uncultured bacterium; assembly: GCA_903922465.1. GTDB lineage: Bacteria > Bacteroidota > Bacteroidia > Bacteroidales > CAIXTV01 > CAIXTV01. The sequence continues at coordinate 31,469 of CAIXTV010000289.1, read as the reverse complement.
AATTTTCCCAGATTACATTAACAAAGGCTTTTAGGGTTGGTTTTTGAATAAGTTTCTTGCCATCCTCCATTTTTTCCATTTGTTCTTCAGTCAGAGGAAAATGCTTTTGCAAAAAATAAGTTACTCCTGATTTATTAAAGTAAACTTGCTCATCACCATTCGTGTATGCGTATTCAACAGATTTTTTATTAGGGAGAATATTATCAAACTGTCCTTTATTTTTCACAAATACACGTTTTCCAAATATATCACCTGTGGAAATAATGTGAACATTCTTTTTTACATTAAATTGCTTTGAATTAAATCCGGGTTCGGAGGAAAACATGACTTGGCCTTCGAGATTACTAAGGCTCAATAATAGCATGACTATTAAAGATATTTGAAATGTTATTATTGATTTCATGAATAATTAAAATGAAATGTTTCTTAAGATTAAAACTTTAGCGCAAAGATAGTATGGCATTGTATATTATTCCAAACCAAATTTGCTCAAAAGTAGGATGAATGATATTGAAATATTTTTTGTATTTTTGCTGAAATGAAAAAACCATCGGACGACATATTTAAACTTGTTAAATCCTTAGATTCGCATGAAAAAGCATTTATAAAGCGTTGTTTTCATAAAGAATCTGGAGCGTCGATAAATGAAGATTTGTTTGATTATTTAAATTCTCAATCAGAATATGATGAGAATAAAATGATACTTGCTGTTAAGAAAATTAGCAAAATAACAGTTAAACATTGCAAACAAACTCTTCTGGATTATTTATTTAAAACATTGGAGTTGTATTATGCAGATGCAACAACAGAACAGAAATTGTATAGCTTATTATTTCAAATAAGAATTTTAAGAAAAAAGAAATTGTTTTCAAAGGCAAACAAATTAATTAAAACAGCCATTGAAAAAGCAAGTAAAGAGGGCTATTTTTTGTTTCAACTTCAATTTATGGCTGAACAACAATTTTTAGCATTAGATAGCGATAATTATAAAGGTTATGAAGAAATAAGAACAATGAACCTTTTTACTCAAAAATCCTTGCTCGAAAGTTATAGCAGGGTTCAACAAAATCAAGAAATGATTTATGTATTAAGGAGGCTAAATGTGACAGATGGTTGTTATCCAGAGAAAGAAAAAAAACAGATAATAAAAAAAATAAACTCCAAAATAGTTAGCACTAAGCTTGAACTTGAAGAAAAGCCAAGTTTTATTGTTTTACAGGAAAAATTCATTGAATATTATAGTTATCTGATGATAAATGAATATTATAAAGCAAAATCAAGCTTTGAAATATATTTGAGTTTATACGAAAAATTCAATGATACCTTCATTAATTCGGAAGACTATTTATGGCATATTAATATTGGAATCACCATAAGTGTATTTACCCATGATAAAGATTTATTATGGGTGTTAGATAAGAAAGCCGAAAATGTTGTAAATTCAATGCTGATAAAAGCAAGAAGCATTTCTGTGATGACAAATTATTTTACTGTTAAAAACAATGTTATTGCTTTTTTAACCCACATTGAGGAGTTTGTTGAAGCGAGCATTAAATCGGAAGATTTGCAATCCGAGATTCTCACTGAATCTGTAAAGCCGAGTATTAGGAAAATATTTTTAGCTAACTTATGTCAGATATATCTTTGTATTGGTAAAATTAAGAAAGCATTGCATTGTTACAACTCTATTAAAAACAATAAAGAGTTTGATGATATAAGAACTGATATTGATCCAGGTTTGAATGTTTTAGGATTGGCTATTTTTTATGAGATAAACTCACTCGATAATATTGAATGTCTTATTCGATCTTATAAAAGGAAAAGTGATTTTATGTTTCAAAATAAAATATATATCGCAATTATTAATTTCTTTTCCGATATTTGTAAGGAAACTGAGGATAAAAAAATCAAATTGCTATTTGAGGAGATAATAATTAAAGTAAACAATATTGATAAGAAAGATTCAAAATCGATTTTCTTTCTGGAAAATACTTTAATAAGCGCTTGGCTAAGGAAAAAGATTGATGAATTTAAATAGTATTGATAATATTAAAGGAAATAAAAGGCATAAAAAAAACCGCTTGAAAGCGGTTTTAGTATTTTTAATTCTTAGCTACCGGGGAACCGAGCCTTGCCATAGCGCATCGGAATCCGATGTAATCGGTAGATTGATTTTCGTCGAGGAAACGTCTAACGCCGGGACTCATATAGTAAGCTCTGTCTTTCCATGAACCGCCTTTGTAAACTCTGGCTTTGTCGTTCACCATGGAAGTTTTTTCGTATTGATACATGTTAACTGTTTGATTAGAGTCGGTAAGGGTTTCCCAAGCACCTAATGTTGTAGAGCCGGCATCACCATCTAAGAAGTTAATGTTATCGGCTTTGCGATAGTTTCTACGGTTTAAGTTTTCTTTGACATTTACGTCAGTCATGATAATTCTTCCTAAACTGTCCTTCTCAGCAATGGCTCCTTCTTCGTCTTTTTTGTAGGTTTGGTAAACATTACCTCTGAAAGAACGGAAATCGGAAGCGTCTTCGAAGGTTAGAGGTCGATAGACATCCATAACCCATTCGGAAACATTGCCAGCCATATTATAGAGGCCATAATCGTTAGGCCAATACGAATAAACAGGTGCAGAGATATCGGCAGCGTCGTTAAGATTTCCAGCCACCCCCATGTTGTCGCCGCGACCTCTTTTGAAGTTGGCAACAAAATCGCCATAGGCTTTCCTGTCATCGGTGCGGGTAATGTGACCGTTCCAAGGATAAATTCTTCTTTCAATAATTCTTTCGTAAAGTGTGTTTCCGATTAAGCCAAGAGAAGCGAATTCCCATTCAGATTCGGTTGGTAGGCGATATTCGGGTAGGAAGATGCCATCTTCTAGTTTTACTTTTCGTGTGCCTGAACCATTAGGGTTTAAATCGACTAAATCTTGATTAACAACGCCTTCGTATTGACCAGAAAGATAAGCGAAGGTGTTGAAGTTGTTTTCGTTTAACTGATCGGGATCCCATTTTAGAACCCCATTTTCGATGAGGATTTTCTCGTTAACTCTATCGGTTCTCCAAGCGCAGTAATCTTTAGCCTGATTCCAGGAAACGCCAACAACAGGATATTCTCTATAGGAAGGATGACGTAAATAGTATTGAACAAGAGGTTCGTTGTATTCGAGTTTATTTCTCCAGCAAAGGGTATCGGGTAAAGCTTTTTTATAAACATCGGGATAATCGGTGCCATATACACGTCCTAGCCAATAAAGATATTCGAGGTAATCTAAATTTTTCACTTCGGTTTCATCCATATAAAAAGATGAGACAGTAACTCTGCGAGGGATGTTGTCCCATTCCCATTTTAGGTCTTGTTCGGTGCGACCTTGCACAAAAGTACCGCCTTCGATGAGGATAAGGCCAGGTCCGGTAGCCTGATCTTCGAAAGGAGCGACTTGAAATCCGCCATTCTTAGAGTTGTTATATTCCCATCCTGTAGCACTTGAGGTAGGTTTTTTACAGGATGAAAAGAAGCTGACAACTATTAAGAGTATTAATCCGCTGATTATTTTACTGATTCGTATCATTGTGATTTTTCTGTTTTTTTGAGTTTGAAAATTAATATAATTACTAGAAAGAAGGGCAAGAAATTGATTTAATTCTTCTTCTTTTATCAGGGCATTTTAATTGGAATGCTACAGAAACTTCATGGGCGCCACCTGTAACATTGGTTAGTTTGGAAACTGTGAGGTCGTAAGAATAACCAAATTTAAAGAAATCGTACATAATTCCGAACAAAACAATGAAAGCATCGGAGCTTTCGAAGTTTTGACGATACCAAACTCCACCAACAAAAGGATATTTATTTAAATAAAAGCCATAATCGAGCTGATGGAAGTTTAATTGTTGTTGATAAATAATGTTAGGAGAAATGGTAGGGTCTTCGATGGTTCTACCTCTGGTGTTTTTCTTTCTTAAACCAATAACACCCCCTGCGTGTATGGTTAATTTAACAGGTAAATGACTGATGCTGATGAAGCCTTCTTGGGGTTCAGTCATGTGATGGACGGCGACACCGGCAAAAAGGTCTTCGCTATATAAAATAACTCCTGAAGAGAAATCAGCATAACCTTTAGTGAGGCTACCGGGCTTGGTTTCAGAAGAATTAAAGACAAATCCATAACGAGGATGAATTTGGTCGCCAAAACTCAGTTTATCCCAATCGAGAGATTTCTGAGCGTAGGTAGCTTGAAGGGCTGCCTTGAGTGCCCATTTACGACTTAAATCGAGACGATAGGAATACATAGCACTTAAATTATAAGTGTTGATAACTCCTTCCCCTTGACGGTCTCCCATGAACATTACGCCGACTCCACCTGCAATTTTATCGATATGTTGGTCGAAAGAAGCGTCGTAAGTGACAAAAGTACCCGAAATTGATGGCCATTGATTCCTGTAGTTAAGGATGATTCTTGGACAGACACTGGCACCTGCAAAAGCGGGATTAAGATACAATGGGTTTGCGTAAAACTGCGAGAACTCAGGGTCTTGAGCGAAAACTTGTTTCTCTCCAAGCAATAGGAAAATAGCAAAGAAAACTATTACTAACTTTTTAATCATATTGTTTTAGTCTTAATTTTGATGATTTCATTTAGAAGACAATATTACAAATTATTTTTTTAAATTGGCTTTTTTATTTTAAACAACAATAATTTTTTTTCATTTACGTTTTGGTATCAAGTAATTGTTGAAAACATACTTTTATACTTATATAATCTTGTAATGTTTCAAACGATTCTATTTTTACGATTTTTGCAAAGTAAATAAATACATTTAAAAATGAAAATCCTCAAATTATCCATTTTACTTATATTGACGACGATAACAATGAATATCTTTGGTCAGGATATGAAATTTTCGAGAAAAATTTCGTGGCAGACCCCTAAGGTAATGAAAATGAATGAGAATAATAAAATTAATTTTCTTGCATTTGAGAATTCGATTAATGATAATCCTTATGGTTTGCTGCCATTATTCTTCGAAAGGGTTAAAATAACGGGAGAAAATCAAACCGCAAATGTTGAAGTGCAAAATGCAGTTTATGCTGAGTTAAGCTCTGAGGAAATTAGCGCAATTGCGAATGCTGAACTCATAACAAAAGAAATTTCTATTAATCAGAAAATTTATAAGGAAAGGGGTATACCGTATATATATATCACTATTTTGCCATTAAGAAAGAATGATTTTTCGGGAAAGGTGGAAAAATTGGTGGCTTTTGATCTTAATATACGAATGACTCCAACGCAATATGTCCCGAAAATGAAAAAACCGAGCAAACAAAACTCAGTGCTTTCGAGTGGGAATTGGTATAAAATTGGAGTTAAGACAACGGGGATTTATAAGATTACGTATAGTGATTTAGAGAAAATGAATGTTGATGTTAGTTCCGTATTGCCTCAAAATATTGCGCTGTTTGGAAATGGAGGGGGAATGTTACCTGAATTGAATTCGGCCACACGTTATGATGATTTACAGGAAAATGCGATTCAGATTGTGGATGGGAATGATGGGAGTTTTGATCCTCAGGATTATATTTTGTTTTATGGAAAAGGTGCAAACGTATGGAAATATGATTCGATAGGAAAAACGTTCGCGCATGCACAAAATATTTATTCTGATAATGCCTACTATTTCATTAATACGGATCCTGGGATTGGACTGAAGAAACGTATAACTGTTCAGGCAAATTCAACAACAGCGCCAGACAATACAATTACTACTTTTCCTGATTATTCTTATTGGGAAAGGGATTTGGTGAATTTGATCAACTCAGGAAAGGAATGGTATGGGGAAACTTTCGATATTGTTACGAATTATTCGTATCCTTTTAATTTTCCTGATATCAACAATAGTCAAAAGGTTTTGGTTAAGGCAAGTTTAGCTGCCCGTTCAACCATACAGAGTTCGTTTACAATAACAACAGGGTCGACGACATATACACCTTCTATAGCTGCAGTTTCAGCATCTTATACGGATACATATGCTTATACAGCGACGGATACTTTTAGTTTTGTTCCCACAACACCACTTATAAACCTTGGGGTAACTTATTCAAAGCCTTTGTCGAGTTCGATTGGGTGGTTGAATTATCTTGAATTAAATGTGTTGAGAAACCTGAACTTTGCTGGTTCTCAAATGAGTTTCAGGAATTTTAATTCAACGTTAAATGGTTCGTATTGTAAATATAATATTGGCAATGCCACTACTTCATTAAAAGTGTGGGATGTGTCGGATATTTTTAATGTGAAATCGCAAGAGGTTAGTTTGACAGGGAATACGCTTTCATTTAATTTGCTAATGGAAAAGCCTCAGGAATTTATTGCATTTAATGGAAGCTTGTTGAATTCGGTGGAGACTGTAGGGAAAGTAGAGAATCAAAATCTGCATAGTAAGAAAGATTATGATATGGTAATTGTTAGTCATCCTTTGTTTTTAAGCGAATCGCAGCAAATTGCGAGTTTACATGAGCAACAACAGAATTTGTCGGTACTGATTATCACTCCCGACCAAATATATAATGAGTATTCTTCTGGTGCGCAGGATATCACTGCTATTCGTGATTTTCTAAAACAAATGTATGATAACTCAATTGCTGCTAAAAAAATTAAATATCTTCTTTTGTTTGGCGATGGCTCATATGACCCAAAGAAAAGAATTGCAAGTAATACCAATTTAGTGCCTACTTATGAGGCTAATAATTCATTGCATCCAGCATTATCATTTGTAACGGATGATTATTTTGGGTTATTTGACGACAACGAAGGGCCTGATGCGAATGGTGCATTGGATTTAGGGATAGGTAGATTTCCCTTTACAAGCAAAGAAGAAGCGGATGGACTGGTGAATAAAATACTTCGTTATTCGAGCCCGGTTGATTTAACTGTTCAATCGGGAGGATGTAGTAATTATGGGAATTTGGTTTCTAATTTTGGAGATTGGCGCAATGTAACTTGCTTTGTTGCGGACGATGAAGATGGGGATCTTCATATTACTGATGCGGACCATCTCGCAACGTTTGTTAAGACAAATTATAAGCAGGTAAATGTCGATAAAATATATTTTGATTCTTATAAACAATTGTCAACTCCAGGTGGTCAACGCTATCCTGATGTGACAGATGCGATAAACCAAAGGGTAAATAAAGGAGCATTTATTGTCAATTACACGGGACACGGAGGAGAGTTGGGATGGTCGCATGAAAGAGTGCTTGAGGTTTCTGACATAAACAAATGGGCTAATACCAATAATATTCCTATGTTTATTACAGCCACTTGCGAATTCAGTCGCTTCGACAATCCTGGATTAAACTCGGCAGGTGAGTTGGTGCTTACTAATGCAAATGGGGGAGGCATATCGTTGTTCACCACAACCCGTCTGGCTTTTTCAAATTCAAACTTTTCGCTTAACCTTAGCTTGTATTCATATCTATATCATAAGAATACTGATGGGAAATATTATACCATGTCGGATGTGCTTTATAGGGCCAAAAACGATAATGGAAACAATCTTTACATAAGAAACTTTGTGTTGTTAGGCGATCCTGCTCTAATTCCTGCATATCCCAAAGAAAATGTTGCTACTACTTTTGTGAATGGTCAGCCAGCTAATTTGGCCAATGATACCCTTAGGGCTTTATCTAAAGTCACTATCAGCGGTATTATTCAGGATGCAAATGGGAATAAGATTACAGATTTTAATGGAACTGTGTTTCCTCAGGTGTATGATAAGCCTTTAAACATTACTACCCTTTCGAATGATGGGGCAAATAGTCCCCCGTTTAATTTTTCCTTACAAAAAAACATTCTATATAAAGGAAAGGCGCGCGTGCAAAATGGAGACTTCTCTTTTAGTTTTATTGTGCCCAAGGATATCGCCTATCAGTTTGGGATTGGAAGAATTAGCTATTATGCAAAGAATGATACGTATGATGCGACAGGATACTACGAGAAAGTGGTTGTTGGGGGGATAGACACCAATCAGATAACGGATGTTGCAGGACCAACAATAAAGTTGTTTTTAAATAATACCAAGTTTGTAAACGGAGGAATTACCAGTGAAAATCCTTTGCTACTTGTTAATGTTATTGATTCGGGTGGGGTTAATACTATAGGGAACGGTATTGGACACGATTTGACGGCTACTCTAGATAATGTCACCAATAAACCTTATGTTTTGAATGATTATTATGAAGCTGATCTTGACAGTTATCAAAAGGGTTTGATTCGTTATCCATTTTATAGTTTGGCTAATGGAGCTCATAATTTAAAAGTAAAAGTATGGGATGTGTATAATAATTCATCTGAGGCTTATTTGGATTTTGTGGTTGCAGAGTCGGCAGAATTGTCTTTAAAACATGTGTTGAATTATCCTAATCCTTTTACTACTAAAACTTCTTTTTATTTCGAGCATAATCAACCTTGCTGTTATCTGGAGGTGATGATACAAATATTTACTATCAGTGGAAAGTTAATTAAGACTATCGAAACAGTGGTTTCTACTGATGGGTTTAGGAATGAACCTATTGCTTGGGATGGCAGAGATGACTTTGGGGATAACATTGGAAGGGGAGTTTACTTTTATAAACTTCGTGTAAAGAATCAGGATGGTAAATATGCCGAAAAGCTCGAAAAATTAGTAATCTTGAAATAAACAATTAGGTATTTTATTTTTCGTTACTTTTGCAATCGAAAAAAATACTATTAATCAGTAATTAATTTAAACTCAAAAAAACACATTCAACACAATTTGTTGCGAATGTTTTCGTTTACTATAAAAATCAATTTATTTATATATGAAATTTATTTCAAAGCTTATCATTTCAGCCGCTATTCTCATTGGACTTCAGGCAAGGGCACAAGTTAACACCAACGGGCTATTAGGTGGAAATATTAATACCATTACAACTGCTGTTTCGTTTCTAATGATTGCTCCCGATGCAAGAGCAGGGGCTTTGGGTGATGCCGGTGTGGCATCTACTCCTGATGCAAGTTCGCAACATTGGAATGCAGCCAAGTATCCTTACGCTAAAAATCAGTTTGGCTTTGCCGTTTCTTATAGCCCATGGCTAAGGGCCTTGGTTAATGATATCAATTTGGCCTATTTGTCGGGATATTATAAATTTAATGATTTAAACGCCATTTCGGCTTCTCTCGAATATTTTTCTTTAGGGAACATTACTTTTACTGATCAAACAGGGAATTCATTGGGAGATTATAAACCAAATGAATTTGCCATCGATTTAGCATATTCGCGTAAGCTGGCCGATAATTTCTCTGCTGCAGTAGCCTTTCGTTATATATATTCAAACTTAACTCTGGGTCAGAGTGTAAATGGTCAGAATTCACATGCAGGTCAGTCGGTTGCAGCTGATATTGGTCTTTATTATCAAAAAGAATTTAGAATAAGAGGTCTCGAAAGAAGTTTGCTTTCTCTAGGTCTTAATATTTCAAACATTGGGAATAAAATTAATTACACCGAAACCACCCGCAGGGATAACATTCCTACCAATTTACGTTTAGGCCCTAATTTCACAATGGACATCGACAAGTATAATAGCATTTCGATTATGCTCGATTTGAACAAGTTGTTGGTTCCAACGCCTCCTATCTATGCACAAGACTCAAACGGTTTGCCTGCAAAGGATCCTGAGGGAAACTTAATTATCGCCTCTGGGATGAATAATGATGTTTCTCCAGTTTCAGGGATATTCCAATCGTTTTATGATGCACCTGGTGGTGCAACAGAGGAGCTTCATGAGATATCATATTCGGCAGGGGTTGAGTATTGGTACGACAAGCAATTTGCTATACGTGCAGGTTATTTTAATGAGCATAAAACCAAAGGTAACCGTAAGTTTTTCACACTTGGAGCAGGTTTGCGCTATAATGTTTTCGGATTGGATTTCGCATATCTAATTCCAACCGACCAGAGAAACCCGCTAGAGAATACACTTAGGTTTACTTTGATATTCGACTTCGGTGCCTTCAAAACCGAAAAGTAGTACTGATGTATAGAATTGGATTTGGCTTCGATACACATAAACTTGAACTGAATCGCGATTTCTGGTTAGGGGGTTTACTTATTCCTTCGGCAAAAGGTGCTGTGGGCCACTCCGATGCCGATGTCTTGTTACACGCTATTTGCGACGCTTTGCTGGGTGCATCGGGACTTAGAGATATAGGAACTCAGTTTCCCGATACCGACCCTCAGTATAAAGGAATCGATAGCAAAATTCTATTGACTAAAGTCTACGACTTAATTACAGAAAATCATTTCGAAATCGTTAATCTCGATACAACTCTTTGCCTCGAAATGCCCAAGTTGAGCCCTTTTGTGCCTGAGATACAACAAAGTATTAGCGCTCTACTACACATCCTACCAGGGCAGGTTTCCATTAAGGCAAAAACATCTGAAAAGCTGGGCTTTATTGGACGCGAAGAAGGAGTGTCGGCCTATTGTGTGGTGCTATTAGCCATTAAAAATAACTGAGATAGATAAGTAAGACTTATCCATCCTTCATCCGCTTTCTTATATTAATTTACTTCTTGTTATCAGCTGTTTTCTTATGTTGGTATCGATTAGACATTCTCGAAAACTACGCAAGACTATTAAGCTTGTCGAAGTTTTGTTGGTCTTTATTAGATTTTAAAAGCAATATGTTTTTCATTTGGGGAAATAGGCATTATTCAATTTTACTTCTATAAATCAAGAAATAATAGGCAGTTTTCTAATAGCGCTGTATGAGTGTATATAAAGATCATCTAATGCCATATTTATTTTATTACTCATTCAGTTTGGCCCATTAAGTTTATGTTTTATAGGATGTTAGTATTGGGTTTTGCCATTCTTAAAGCAAAATATTCAGTCCCGAAAACATTTGCTGCTATGATGGAAACAAATATTTCGATGGCGGCAGCAAATGCTGCTATGACGAAAACAAATATTTTGGTGACGGAAACAATTGCTGCTATGACGAAAACAAATATTTTGGTGACGGAAACAAATATTTCGATGACGGAAACAAATGTTTTAGTGATGGCAGCAAACGTTTCGGAGGCAGCAGCAAATGTTTCAATGATTGCTCTAAATGTTTTCGGGATTGAATATTTTGGTTTTAAGAACCCAAAAATATTTTAATTGTTTGAATGAGATGCTGTAGGGAAGGGAAAATTTAAATGGCAAAAACAAATATCTGATGGGGAATTATATATTACATTGGCCTAAAAAAAAAGCCCTGCAATACATTGCATGGCTTTTTTGTTAATTAAAAGGAGGTATTATCTAACAACATTAATTTTAATGCTGCTAGTTTTTTCTTTGTTCAACACCTTTAAGATGTAGCTTCCAATTGCAACTTTCGATACGTCTAAAGAATAATTGCTGCTGATATGTTGATCAGCCATTATTAATTTTCCATAAACATCATATAACATGATATCAGAATAAGTAGCATTGGTGATATTTACAATATCACTTGCGGGGTTAGGATATACGTTGATTTGATCATTTGTGTTTTCGTCAAGTCCATTAATCACAGTAACTTGTAAAGGATCAATTGCTTTGTCGGAAATAAAATTGGAACCATTGATGAGAACTGAATTGTCAGCAAGGTTTTTAAGTTTATAATAACCAACACCGTATCCGGCATTAATTCCATCACCATAAGCATCATACATTTCAAGAGTGTAGCAATCTAATGTAGTTAACACAAAAGTTTGGTTAATTGCAGGAGGGTTAGTAGCATCAGCATAAGGACCCCCTTGATATAAAACTGTTCCAGCACTATTTTTTAGTTTCCAGGTAGTTTCACTTCCATAATTATCGCATTTTAATTCGAAATTAAAGCTTGAACCAATACCTACAGGAGATTTAACGAATGTTGCAGAAGAAGTATTGTCAACAACATTTTGATCAGTACTGCCATTAACCTGAGTTATTGTAACATCAAGTGTATTGCTGGCCTGAGGTGTGAAAGTGATAAGAGGAAGAGTAACACCAGCTGATTGATAACTGGTAAGACTTCCAGACCAGTTGTAAATAGAAACTGTTCCGCCATTTACTTTATATTCAATAGTAGCAGCTGTCATAGGATTCATCCCCATGTTGCGCAATTTAATAGTAGGAGCAACTTGAGTTCCACAAACACTTGGAGGAACAGTTGAAGAAAGAAGAGCAGCATCGGTTGTATTTGTAATACCAGTATAAGTTGGGAAACATCTCGCTCCGGTCATAACTTCTTGTTGAGTTTCGGTGATAAAAGCAAAAATTTCAAGATTTGAAATATCACAAGGAACACTAGTGTAAGATGCAGGAACTGTATAAGTATAAGTTCTTGTATATAATTTTCCTGTGGTTGTAGTATCAAGAGTTTCGCCCCATTGACCAGTGATTAAATGTTTTAGCATATGCATGTGGTTGTAGAGGTTTCCAGCATTACCACCTGTTTGAGGTCCTAAAATGTTATTTTGAAGTATACCAACATTCAGTTTATTTGTAGCCTGAGTGCTTGTTCCGGTATAATAAGCCTGAACATTAACGGTTAATACGCGGGTAATAACATCTACACTTGCTTCTAAAGCAACATTAACATAAGAAGGTAGAGCCAAAATGCTAGCAGCTGAAGCTGTCCAACTTCCTCTTCCCATTGCAGTACCACCTGCAGTCATAGGAGCAGGGCTAGGGAAAACATGTCTGTTTACTGTGCCTGCAGGATATCCTGTAAGTTGAGATTGAGTTTCAATTGCGGTGCCAAAAGAAGTCCTGAAATCAGGTTCTCCTGCGCTTGGAGTAGCATAGCTACCAGTGTGAATGTTAATTAAAACAACATCATTAGGATTTGCATCCTGAACAGCTTTGGCAATTGCATGCCCTTGAGGACAGTATACACAATGAATTCCGGTGAATTCTTCTAATACAACATTTTTGTTTTCCGGAGTTGTACTAACCGGTAATTGAGCAAACAAACTAAAAGTTGTAAGCCCTAAAATAAGACTGAGTAATTTTTTCATCATTCTAAATGGTTTTAAGTTTGAAAATAATTTTTATTAAGGTGACAAATGTAAGTATATTAATCGTACTTTTACCAAATCAAAATAAATATTTTTTGCACGATTATTGTAAGACTAAATCATAAAACTCAATCAAATGAAAAAACATTACATTTCTTTATTATTAATAGCAGTATTTGCTTCGTTTTCAACAACTCTATTAAGTCAGAATTTAACTTTATCGCATAGTGGAGGTGCCATTGCAAACGGAGGTGCTATCGCAGTGCATGGCTATGTGGATGCTAATGAAATAGCAGCCAATGTGTATATAACAAATAATTCGGTGGATACACTCCAACTTAAATGCAGAAAATATGTCATTGATACCGTAACAGGGACATTAAATTCATTTTGTTTTGGCTTGTGTTTTGGTTCAACAACTTATGTTTCTCCAAATCCTGTTGCTTTTCCTGGTGGAGTGGTAGATATGACCAGTTTTGTTGGTGATTATTATCCTCAGGGGATATCGGGTACTACTTCTATCAGATATTTAATATTCAATGTTAATAATCCAAATGATACAGCAACTTTCATTGTAAATTACACAGCCGAACCTGTTTCTGTAAAGGAAAATGCAGCCAGTTTGATTTCGATAGCAGCTTATCCAAATCCTGCTAATAGTTATGTGACTATAAATTACGACTTAAATAAAGTTGCTAGTAATGCTAGTCTGATTATTCGTAATATTTTGGGTAAAACAATGAAAGAATTTCCTTTGACTTCTCAGTCGGGTAGGGTGAATGTGAATATTGAAGATTTAGATGAAGGTATTTATTTCTATTCGGTGATGATTAATAGCGATATTCAGAATTCGAAGAAACTTATTATTAGACATTAAAATAAAATGAAGACAATAAAAAAACCGGCTGATGCCGGTTTTTTTTATTTCATTTCCTTTAGGAAGGATTAGATACTAAATTCTTTTTTGATGATGTCGACATAGTCGAGTTTTTCCCAACCAAAGAAGGTGACGTCTTTAAATCTTTTTTCTACGCCGTCAACTTTCTTCTTTGTTACGTCTTTTCCATCATAATACACTTCAACTTGTTCGTTGTAGAAATCTCTGCCAAAATGGCCATAAGAAGCTGTTCGTAGGAAGATAGGATTTTTTAGACCGAAACGGTTAACAATAGCAAAAGGACGTAAATCGAATATGCCTGAGATGCGTTTTGCGATTTCGCCATCGGAGAGTTTCTTGCCATTATTGTCTTTTACTTTTGAGGTATTATAAGTGTTCACATATAAACCTACCGGTTGTGCAACGCCAATTGCATAAGCTACCTGAACCAATACTTCGTCGGCAACGCCTGCTGCAACAAGGTTTTTGGCAATATGGCGGGTTGCATAGGCTGCTGAACGGTCAACTTTTGAGGAATCTTTTCCTGAAAAAGCACCCCCACCATGAGCACCACGTCCGCCGTAAGTGTCAACGATGATTTTTCTACCTGTTAAGCCGGTATCTCCGTGAGGTCCACCAATAACAAATTTGCCGGTTGGATTAACATGAAGGATAAAATCGTTTTTGAATAATTTTTTTACTCGTTCGGGAATGATTTTTTTGATACGAGGAATTAAAATGGTAGCAACATCTTCTTTGATTTTAGCTAACATTTTTTCTTCGGTATCGAAGTCATCGTGTTGGGTTGAAATTACTATGGTGTCGATGCGTAAAGGTTTGTTTTTATCGTCATATTCGATAGTAACCTGTGATTTTGCATCGGGGCGCAGGTATTTCATTTTTTTGCCTTCTCTTCTTATTTCAGCAAGTTCTTGTAATAAAATATGAGCTAACTCAACAGGCATGGGCATGAAGTTGTCCATTTCTTTGCTTGCATAACCAAACATCATACCTTGGTCGCCGGCACCCTGATCTTCTTCTTTTGCACGAACCACACCTTGATTGATATCGGATGATTGTTCGTGAATAGATGAAATTACTCCACAAGAATCGGCATCGAAGCGATATTCTGCTTTAGTATAGCCAATTTTTCTGATGGTTTCGCGGGCAACATGTTGGATGTCGACGTAGCCATTTGTTTTTACTTCACCACTACAAACGGTGAGACCAGTTGTAACGAGTGTTTCGCAAGCTACTTTGGATTCGGGGTCCCATTTTAAGAATTCGTCGAGTAGTGCGTCGGAGATTTGGTCAGCAACTTTGTCCGGATGACCTTCGGAAACTGATTCGGATGTAAATAGATATCCCATTAT
This sequence comes from uncultured bacterium, assembly GCA_903922465.1. Lineage (GTDB taxonomy): Bacteria > Bacteroidota > Bacteroidia > Bacteroidales > CAIXTV01 > CAIXTV01. The sequence continues at coordinate 16,164 of CAIXTV010000289.1, read as the reverse complement.
AAATTAAATTTAAGGTTTAACAATTTAAGAAGGGAAAAGTTGATTGATTAGAGAATTAAAATTGGTTTAGCATTTTTTAAGTCGTGGTTGCAATCATTCAAATTTTTCCACATTATCGGGGGCAAAAGTACAATTTATTCTTGGTTAAAAAAGATTTAGATTGATTTATTTCAATCGACATAAATGCAGAAGCTTGGGCTTAGCCTATAAGTCTCGAAATAGAATGTTTTAAACTTGTTTATTGGTAAGTTGTTGAAATACGTTTTCGAGGCCTGATTCTTCTTTTTTCATAGAAAGTACAGCGACATTATTTTCCACTGCAAAATTAAATATCAATGGGCGAACATCGTGGTTGGCTTCGGCTTCGAGGACAAAGCTGAAATCTTGTTGATGGATGATATTTGTTACTCCTATTATAGTTAGTAGTTTTTCTTTATTTATAGGTTTATCAAATTCAACAGAAATGATATTTTTAGGTGTGAAGATGGTGTTTAGATGTTGGGTTGAGTCGTCGGCTACGATTTTTCCTTTATCAATAATAATGGCCCTAGTGCAAATGGCTTCGACTTCTTGTAGGATATGGGTGGAAAAGATGATGGTTTTTTGTTTGCCAATTTCTTTAATTAAGTTGCGGATTTCGATTATTTGATTGGGGTCGAGGCCGGAAGTGGGTTCGTCGAGGATTAAAACTTCGGGGTTGTGAATTAGGGCTTGGGCAAGTCCAACTCTTTGGCGAAATCCTTTAGAGAGGGTTCCGATTTTTTTCTTTTGCTCGACACCTAATCCTGTTAAGTCGATGATTTCTTTAAGCCTTGATGAAACTGATTTGATTTTATGAATATTGCCAATAAATTCGAGGTATTCTTTTACATACATATCCAAATAAAGAGGATTGTTTTCGGGGAGGTAGCCAATTTTTTCTCTGATTTGGATTGAATGGTCGAAGATATTAAATCCATAAACAGAAACTTCACCTGAAGTTGGGGGGATGAAACAGGTGATTATTTTCATCATGGTAGATTTTCCTGCTCCGTTGGGGCCTAAAAGTCCGGCAATTTCGCCTGGTTTAATGGAAAAGGATACATTGTCTAATGCCTTTTGTTTACCATAGAATTTCGATATGTTTTTTACTTCGATTGACATGTTTGTTGCAATTTGCGGCAAAGTTAATATAAATTGTTTTGATGGTTAGAAATGGGCGGTGTAGCCGTGTAGAATTATTGAAAGTTTTGGAGTTTTGGGGGAATTAAGGGTTGGTTTCGTTTAGCTTTTCGTTGATGAGTTTTTCGATTTCGGAAAGCTTGTTGAGGGGGATTGAGTTGATGACTTTGGATAGTTGAAAGGCTGTGTTGCTTTTGAGCAGGGTCATCAAAGGTTGGTTTTCGTAGTTGCTTTCGCCTGGGTTAGGTGTCCAATTGATAAGGTCGTTGGGGGTGGAGTGAAGGAGGAGGCAGAGTTTTTCGATTTGGACTAAGTTTATACTTGAATGGCGATTGTGGACAATTTTTGATGCCGTGTTGGGTGAAAAGCCATTTTTTATGAGAAATTTGGTTGGGTTTTCAATTCCACGGGCTTTTAAAATGCGATTAAAGTCGAAGGTAAGCATGATTTTATGGTTGATTATGGTTTAAACGGGAACAAAGTTAAAGAAATAAATCGTAGCGTTTGAATTTTCATCTAATTATTTATCGCAAGAAATGGATGGAAATACGCAAGAATCGGATGGAAATACGCAAGAAATGGATTGTTCAACTCAAGTTTTGGATTATACAACTCAAGTTCTGGAATATTCAACTCAAGTTCTGGAATATTCAACTCAAGTTCTGGAATATTCAACTCAAGTTTTGGATTGTTCAACTCAAGTTTTGGATTGTTCAACTCAAGAAATGGATTATTCAACTCTAGTTTTGGATTATACAACACAAGTTTTGGATTATACAACTCAAGTTCTGGAATATTCAACTTAAGTTTTGGATTGTTCAACTTAAGTTCTGGAATATTTTTCGAAAATAATGAAATGTTTTTTTGAATAATACATCCTGAAAAGGCATTTTTTGCTTTCTGGAATTTCAATTTTTAAAATAAACAGCCCTAAATTTAGATGGTAATGGGTTGCTGGAATGGGATAGAAAGCTGATAGGAGAGTTTCGTAATTAAAAACTCAAATAATCAGAGGGGTTTGCGATGGGAAATAAGAGATGCTGGGCTTAATGCCTAAAAGCTTTGGTCTTGAGTTTTTTCAATAATTAAACTCCTTGTTGGGTAGGCGAATTCGGCCTGATGTTTGGCCATAATTTCCATAATCTTAAAATTCACTTCTTCTTTTACGTTTAAGAAAATATCGTATTCGGTTGAGGCTACAAAAAAGATAACTAAAATCATTAGTGAACTGCTTCCGAAATCGCTGAATTTGACCTGATGATCGGAGTTGGTGGAGGGATGACTGGAGAGAAATGTATTTATTTCATCAGTAATAAGTCGGATTTTTTGGGGAGGGGTGTTGTATTTTAAATCGATGGTGAATTTTGCGCGCTGAAAGGTTCGTAAACTCAAATTGTCGAGCTCGGTGTCGACCATTTTTTTGTTGGGAATGGTGACGAAAGTTTTTTCGAGGGTACGAATGCGTGTGCTTCGGAAACCTACCTTTTCGACCACTCCGGTTATGTCGTTTACTTTGACCAAATCGCCCTGTACAAAAGGTTTGTCGAGGAAAATGGTGAAGGAACCGAGAAGGTTTTCGATGGTTTCTTTTGCGGCCAAAGCTATGGCTAAACCTCCAATTCCTAAACCGGCTACAAGTGAGCCGACGTTTAGTTGGAGAACGGTGCCTAAAATTACGAATAAACCAATGATTACGACTACTACTTTAAGGGCATCGATGAGAAAAGGGACAATTTGATCGTCGGATTTTGACTCGGTTTTGTCGGCTTTTTTCTTCAGAATCACTCCAATGACATCTACAATACGGAGCATAATCCAAATTACGGTAGAAAAGAAAATGATTTGAAATGCTTTGTCGAGGAGCATTTTCAGTCCGAATTCGTCACGGGTAACCAATTTCCAGGCATCGGGATATTTGAGTTGGTTGATGGCGATGTAGAAAAATATCAATAAAATTAGGGTGGTGAATGGCTTGTGAAGTATGAGGAAAAAGTTTTCGGAACTCATTTCGTTTGAATAGCGTTTAAACAAACGATAGAGTAATTTGCTGGAAAATTTAGAGAGTAAGCGTTTGAAAATGATTCCAAAAATTAATATTCCAACAAACCAGCAATATTTTTCGAGGGTATTGCCTAAAAACTGAAAATTCAATAATTCGTTTAATTCTTCCATGATACGTAGCTTTAAATTGAGAATGCAAAAATAGGGAATAAACGAACCTAATGTTGAAGTGCTTAAAATAAGTCCCAAGACCTAGGATGGAAATTCCAAGACCCAAATTTCAAATTCCAAGATCCAAGACCCAAATTTTAAGCTTTGAGAGCTAGGTTTGAAGCTTCAAGGAGGGGATTTTTTAGCTTATTTAGAAATGTTTGTGCTTTGGATTTGGGATATGGGTCATGGTGTTTGGGTTTAAAATAGTGGTAAACATATATTTTTGCAAAAAAAAACCTAAAATTTCAGGGGTTTTTGTAATTTTGCCGTACTATACTAATCCGCCAATTTTAATGAAACAACTTATCGAATGTGTTCCCAATTTTTCAGAAGGGAACGATATGAGCATTATCAAACAAATAACTGACCAAATAGAAACTGTTGATGGGGTTAAACTTCTTGATGTAGATCCCGGAAAAGCTACCAATAGAACTGTTGTTACCCTCGTTGGAACACCCGACGCAGTGGTTGAAGCGGCTTTCAGAGCCATTAAAAAAGCTTCTGAAATTATCGACATGAGTAAACATAAAGGCGAACATCCGCGAATGGGAGCAACTGATGTGTGTCCGTTTGTGCCTATTTCTGGGATTACAATGGAGGAAACGGTGGTGTATGCTCGCAAACTTGCCGAAAAAGTTGGTGCAGAATTAAATATTCCTGTTTATTGCTACGAAAATGCTGCTTTCACTGCGGAGAGACAAAATCTTGCAAATTGTCGTTCGGGAGAATATGAAGGTTTATCGAAAAAACTTTCGGACCCACATTGGAAACCTGATTTTGGTCCTGCAGTTTTTAATCCTTCAACAGGTGCTACGGCAGTTGGGGCAAGGGATTTTTTGGTTGCGTATAATATTAATCTGAACACGACTTCAACACGGCGTGCTAATGCAGTTGCATTTGATATACGCGAAAAAGGTCGCCCTGTTAGGGAAGGAAATCCTGTGACAGGGAAAATTGTATTGGATGAAAATGGGAAAGAAAAATGGACTCTGGGTTCGTTGAAAGCTTGCAAGGCAATAGGTTGGTTTATTCAAGAATATGGAATTGCTCAGGTTTCAATTAATCTTACAAATATTAGGATCACCTCTGTTCATGAGGCTTTTGAGGAATCATGCAAGAAAGCACAGGAAAGAGGTTTAAGAGTTACAGGTTCGGAATTGGTTGGATTGGTTCCGCTGAAATCTTTGGTTGATGCTGGGAAATATTTCTTGAAAAAACAAAATCGTTCGACAGGGGTTTCGGAATCGGAAATCATTAAAATTGCTATAAAATCGTTGGGCTTAGATGATTTGAAACCCTTTAATCCTAAAGAAAAAATTATTGAATATTTACTTGAAGCAGAAAATTTGGAGGGGAAACTAATCGACATGAGCTGCGCTGCTTTTGCAGATGAAACTGCTTCGGAATCAGCTGCGCCGGGCGGAGGTTCTGTTTCGGCTTATGTTGGTGCATTGGGGATTTCACTAGCGACTATGGTGGCAAATCTTTCGTCGCACAAAGCTGGTTGGGACGAAAGGTGGGAGGAGTTTTCGAATTGGGCTGAAAAAGGTCAGGCACTAAAAGATCAATTATTGTTTTTGGTTGATGAAGATACCCGCTCGTTTAATAAAATAATGGATGCATTTAGTTTGGCGAAATCAAGTGATGAAGAAAAAGCTTTGCGGACAGCAGCCATTCAGGATGCCACACGATATGCAATTGAGGTTCCTTTTAAAGTGATGAAAACGGCATTTAGTTCGTTCGAAATCATTAAGGCAATGGTTGAAACGGGCAATCCAAATTCGGTTACAGATGCAGGAGTTGGAGCATTGTGTGCTTTAACTGCCATCAGAGGTGCTTTTTTAAATGTGAAAATTAATGCCTCGGGTTTGAAGGATAAAGCTTTTGTTGAAAAAGTTTTGGCAGAAGGAAATCAAATTGAAGAAAAAGCATTTGTAATTGAAAAAGAAATTATTTCAATGGTAAATCAGAAGATTTCATTGTAATATTTTTCTTTATAAAGACACGTTAGATCAGGTAGTATGCTTGTATATGTTCCAAAGGAAACGAAAATAGAGAGGAAGAAACTTCCACCTGAAAAACAGGTGAAGAAGTCCTTGTTCACTGTGACCTGGTTGAATGTTTTTTTGTTTGGACGTTATGAGTTAAGTGTCTTTTTGATAATTATTATTTTTGTCATAGCCAATTCTATTTTCTTTGCACTTGAATTTTTCACCTATTTGGCGATTTTTTTGAATCCATTGAGTGTGTATGCTTTTGCTCGTTTTCCTATTTTATTAAGCTATTATATTAATGATAAGAATAATGAATTTGAAGTGGATTTCAATAAGAAAATCATGTATTTTAAGAGCGGAAGGGTGATTAATTTTTCAGATGTTAAAGAAGTTGAATTGCATAAAGGTGGCTTGTTCCCGGATTTGATGTTTAGTTATTATAATCCATTTGGTAGGTATCAATATTTAGGGGTTATTTTAAATAATGGGGATCAATTTATCATTACTCGTTTATTGATGGAGAAATTTATAAACTTTCCTGTGCTGGAATTTAAATTTTTCCGTGATCCATATCCTTATATTCATCCCACCAAAATTTAAGTTTAAGCTTTGAAGTTATATGTTTGTTTGATTGCCTTTTGTAATTGAAAAAGAAATCGTTTATTTGTATCTAAATTATATTGAATGAAAAAATACTGCACCACACTTTTGTTAGTTGTCATAATATCGTCATTATCGTTTTCTCAAATTAGCAAAACTGGAATTCCTGCGAGCTTTAAGAGTGAAAATCAAGCGCAATTAAATCAGGAAGTTCCTAGTTTGGTGATGCCTTCTGTGGAAATTGACCGTTTATTAGGTGAGGATGCCATAAATGACACTCAAAAGGATATTCCATGGCGGTTTGGTGAGAATCTTTTTGTTGATTCTTCTCCTTCGAATTCTGGAGTTTGGTCAGTGCTTGCAGATGGGTCAAAAGTTTGGAGGTTAAAAATTAAATCGGCAGAGGCGTTTAGTATTAATCTAACATTTAATAGATTTCATTTGCCTCCCGGAGCGGAATTATATATTTATAATACTTCAAAAACTGATGTTTTGGGTGCTTTTACTGAAGAGAATAATCAAATTGACAAGTTTTTTGCAACTCAATTAATTCAAGGGGATGAGATTACCTTGGAATATTATGAGCCCAAAGATGTTTCGTTTTCTGCTGAATTGAATTTATGGAGGGTAACGCATGCCTATAGGGATGTTTATTCTTATGCTAAATCGTTTGGCTCGTCGGGAAGTTGTAATGTAAATGTAGTTTGTCCACAAGCGGCCGGTTGGGAGTTTGAAATTCGTTCGGTTTGTATGGTAGTAGTTGGGGGGAGTGGATTTTGTACAGGTGCTTTAGTAAATAATACCAGCAATGATGGAACACCATATATACTTACAGCAAATCATTGCTCGGCGAGTAATGATTTTTCTTCTTGGGTTTTTTGGTTCAATTGGCAAAGCTCAACTTGCACTAATCCGGGTTCGACACCAGCACATAATCAGGTTGCCACATCAGGGAGTACTTTAAAAGCGCGTAATTCGGGTTCTGATTTTTGTCTCGTTAAAATGAATGGAACTCCTCCAGTTTCATATTATGTTTACTATGCAGGATGGGATAAAACTGGGACAACACCAACTTCTTCAGTTTGTATCCATCATCCGAGTGGGGATATTAAAAAAATTACTTTCGATAATGAGGCTCCTACAGCAGTTAGTTGGGGAAGCCCCACAGCTGAATGTTGGCAAATTGGTTCGTGGAACACCGGAACAACAGAGCCTGGTTCATCGGGATCACCTTTGTTTAATTCGAGTCATATGATAATTGGTCAATTGTACGGAGGAACGGCTTCTTGCAATAGTTTGACCAATGATAATTTTGGTCGTTTTGCAGTTTCATGGGAAGGGACTGACTCAACTAAACGTTTGAAGGATTGGTTAGATCCAGGAAATACAGGGCTTAATACTCAGACAGGTTTTGATCCTACTGCTTCGATTTCTGAAGGATCAGAAAGTGAGTTGGAGAAAATTTCGATTTTCCCGAATCCTTCGAATGGGGTTGTAAGTATTGGTATGCCTTCATTTAAAGGAGGGAAGCAAAATATACAATTCATAAATTCTTTGGGCCAAATATGCTTCGATAAAGATTTTAATTTATCAAATCAGGCTGTTGTGGATTTGAATTTAAATGATTTGCCAGAAGGTTTATATATTGTGAAAGTATGTGACTTTTTCAATATGATCGCTTCAAAACTAATAATTGAAAAGCACTAAACTATACTCCTTATGAAGTTCAATTTTCAAAAAACAAAAAGCATATTATTACGCTTCAATAATAGATATCTTATTGCAGGTGTGATTTTTTTGGTTTGGGTAGGCTTTCTGGATAAAAACAATTTAATTTCTCAATATGACTTAGTTAGCGAGTTGAAAGACTTGAGAAAAGAGAGAGATTTCTATAAAAATGAAGTTACACGAGATAGTATTCAAATTAGAAGATTACAAAAAGATCCTGGATATCTTGAGAAATTTGGCCGTGAGACTTATCTTATGAAAAGAGAAGAGGAAGATGTTTTTTTGATGGTAGATACTACGGTAATTAAAGTTGAAAAGTAAATAGGGTATTGTTATTACTTTATTGATGGGCAATTTTAAAAGTGAACTATTTTCATTGGTTTGTCTCTTTGGAAGCTAGGATGTGAGATCTGGTTCCTTTTCGTTTACCTTAATAAAGCTGAATAATTACATGGGATCAACATTGATATTAACTTTGAATTTATAGTCCCCTTGTTTTCTTTGGAAGGAAGTAATAATTTCATAGAGTTTGTTTTTTTGGTTTTGTAAGTTCCCGTCCCTATTAAATTTGATCAGAATATTTTTAAGGTAATACCCCTTGATTCTTGAAATCAACGGATATGCAGGTCCCTGTATTAGGGTTTTAAATTCTTTCTTCAAAAGGCTGGCCAACTGTAATGAAAGTTCGTTGAGTTTGTTGTCGACAGGATGTTTTAGGGTGATGTTGATTAGGCGAAAAAATGGTGGATAGTTAAATTGTTTTCTTTCTGAAAGTTGTTGCTGAAACATTTGTCCGTAATTATTTTCAATAACTTGCTTCAAAATTTCGTAGTGAGTATTCCAAGTTTGTATAATAACTTTCCCTCTGACGTGTTTTCGGCCGGCTCGGCCACTTACTTGGGAAAGTAGTTGGAAACTCTTTTCAATGGATCGGAAATCTGGAAAGGAAATCATATTGTCAGCACTCAAAATACCTACCAATCCAACATTGTCGAAGTCGAGGCCTTTAGTAATCATTTGAGTCCCTACTAAAATATCCACATTACGATCTTCGAAGGATTGCAGAATTTGTTGGTAAGAAAATTTACTTCGGGTAGTATCCAAATCCATTCTTGCGATGCTGGCATTTGGGAAAAATATTGAAAGCTCATCTTCTATTTTTTCAGTGCCAAATCCTTTCATTTTAATTTCGGGACTTTTGCAGGCTGGACAATGGCTGGGTACCATAGTGCTATATCCACAATAATGGCAACGCAATTGGTCGTTGTGCTTATGGTAGACCAATGAAACATCACAGTTTTTGCAAATTGGAACCCATTGGCACTTGTCGCATTCGAGTCGAATTGAAAAGCCCCTGCGGTTTTGAAATAGTATGATTTGTTGGTGTTGGTCTAATGCTTGCTGAATCCCATCAATAAGGGCAGATGAGAAGAAAGATTTCATGCTTTTGTTACGCGTTTCATCTTTTAAATTGGCAAGTTTTATCTCGGGCAATGCAATTCCTCCGAAACGTTCCTTCATTTCGACCAAACCATACTTAGCGGTTTTTGCATTGAAATAGCTTTCAACCGAAGGGGTGGCTGAGCCAAGTAGGGTTTTTGAATGATGCAAACTTGCCAGATAAATGGCTGCATCTCTGGCATGATAATAGGGTGGGGGTTCGTTTTGTTTGAAAGAAGAATCGTGTTCTTCATCAACTATAATTAATCCAAGCCTTTTGAAAGGCAGGAAAATAGCTGATCGGGCACCAAGAATGATTTGATATTTATGAAATAAATTGTTTTGGGTTTGCTGCCATATTTCCGCTTTTTCGTTATCGCTATGTTTTGAATGATAAATTCCAACAGTATTGCCGAAATATTTTCTCAAGCGGTTAATGATTTGAGAAGTGAGTGCAATTTCAGGGAGTAGATATAACACCTGTTTCCCTTCTTTAATGCATTCGTTTATTAAATGAATATATACCTCAGTCTTACCACTAGAAGTGATTCCATGCAGCAGCACTATTTCTTTTTCTTCAAATTGAAGTTTAATGTTTTCGATGGCTTCTTTTTGAAAAGAGGAATATTGAATATTTTCAGATTTTTCAATGGAAGAATATGTTTTAAGTCTGCTGCTTTCTTTTTCACTTTTAATGAAAATGTCTTTTTTGATGAGAGAATCAATTGAAGCTCCATTAATTTTATAACGCTTCGAAAGTTCTGATTTTTTTATTTCGGGAAAAGCTTCTTCCTTGTCTTGGGACAATGAAATGTATGCCATCAGTGCCTCTAATTGCTTGAATGCTCGCTTTTCAAGTTGTTCGAACAGTAATTGTAAGGCTTTATCATTCTGATAGTCTATGCTTAGTTGAATATAGGTTTCTATAAGGGGTTTGTATTTCTCTTCAATATTTTCGTGAAGAAAAATGATTTGTTTTTCGACAAGTGTTTTAATTAAGGGGATAATTTTCTTTTGTTCGACTATCCCGGCAACCTGAGCAATTGGAATGATTTGTTGATGAATTAATGCTTGCACCAAAGTTGCTTCTTTGGGGTTGAGGTTTGAAAGTATTCCTTCGAAATTTTGGTTAAGAGATATTTTTGTATCACTTGCCAATTTAAACACCGAAGGCAGAGCAACATTCATCACATCGCCGGGATGACAAAGATAATACGTTGAAATCCACTGCCAGAATTTCATCTGAAGTGCATTAATCAAAGGCTCATCATCTAAAATTGATAGAATATATTTTGGCGTGTATCCAACCGGCACTTGTTCGTGGATGTTAAAAACAATAGCCGTGTAAATCTTTTTTTGTCCAAATTGAACTACTACTCTTTGTCCCTTTTCGATTGAATCATTCATTTCGAAAGGAACACGATAGGTGAAATACCCCGGCAAGGGTAAGGGTAATAGGACATCAGCAAAAAAAGTGATTCTTTCCATCATTTAATTAAATAGCAAAAGAGAAACTCGGAATTAAAATTGAGAGTTTTGAATTTGATGCTTTGGACTTAAACATAAATTATAATGAAAGTATTCTTGCCATTTCCAACATTTCTTTATTTATCTCCTGATGATGTTTGGTCGCTTTCTCAAATGAAGTAAGTGCGATTTGCTTATTAATTATGCCTACCATCACTCCACTTTTTCCATCTAATAATGCTAACACTGCCTCATAACCCATCGTACTTGACAACACCCTGTCCATACACGACGGATTTCCTCCTCTCTGAACATGCCCTAAGACCGTGACCCTTGTCTGAAATTCAGGACACTTCATCTTGACTTGTTCTGCGACTTTATAAGCACCTCCCAAATCGTCACCTTCAGAAACGATTATTATTCCTGAAGTTTTATTATTCCTTCGATCGAAGCGAAGTTTGTTCACCAGATCTTCAACTCGAGTAGTTGTTTCGGGCACTAAAATATCTTCTGCACCCACGGCAATCCCACTTCTAAGGGCAATAAAACCTGCATCGCGACCCATCACTTCAATAAAAAATAACATGTCATGCGAACCAGCAGTATCGCGTATTTTATCAACCGCTTCAACCACTGTGTTGATAGCTGTATCATAGCCTATCGTAAAATCGGTACCAAACAAATCATTGTCAATGGTGCCAGGTATTCCTACAATAGGGGTGTTGTATTCCTGATTGAAAGCTAGCGCTCCTCTAAAAGTACCATCCCCACCAATAGCTATTATAGCATCGATATTTTCTTTTTTAATGTTTTCATATGCCTGTTTGCGGCCTTGAGCAGTATGAAAACGTTCGCTGCGTGCTGTTTTTATAAAGGTCCCTCCGCGTTGTATTATATTTGAAACCGAATGGCTTTCGAGCCTGATAAATTCGCCGTCAATCATGCCTTCGTAGCCACGACAAATGCCCACAACTTCTATTTTATTATAAAGTGCTGTTCGAACCACAGCCCTAATTGCAGCATTCATACCTGGGGCATCCCCGCCTGAGGTGAAAACGCCAATTGTCTTAATCGGATTGTTCATTTTCTGTTTTGATTTCAGTGCAAATTTAGTCTGAATTAGGGTATCTATTCAAAAAGCAGATTATTTTTTTTAGAGAACTGATTCAATCATTTATTTAAAAGCTTAACTCAGGCTTTAATCTGAGGAATAACTCAATGTGTTTTACATTTTTAAATAATCAAACATGTCTTATCTAGAACACACTATTAACTTTCAATTAAAGGTTCGACAGGCACTATTTAATTTGTGACTATCCCAATTAGAACTTAAGAATTCCCCTTCAAGCTTTCAGCATGTAATCTGTAATACCGAACGTTGCCGTTCAGAACAACCATTTCTATGCTAAGCTTTTTAACAGAAACGATGGAGTTCAAAAGTCAATTTTCTATAGTATTTTTATTAGTCTGTTTTTATATATTTGCTTGATAATAATTCTGAAGACTTTTTTACAAAAAAAAGGACCGCCCTCGCAGGCAGCCCTTCTATCATTAACATTTCAAATTAAGGAATAACTATATATAAGGTTCCGGAGTGGGTGTTTTTAACCCAATCTACTTTGTATTCATAAGGACAATTGGTTCCGGTGATAGGCTGGTTGCTGCTGTCGAACCCAAAAGTGATGGTAGCTGATTTATTATCACTTGGGATTTGGTGTTTTACAATACCTGACGAAGCATCCCAATCGCAAGCTTTACGCATAACCACAGTTTGTAGGATCTGAGTGTAGAACTGTTCGCCATGACGGTTGATTCCCCATGCTTCGAGTTGGTTATAACCGTTTGCCGAGCCAAAACCATCAACAGAACGAACTATATCATTAGGATAAGTTCCGGTATATGTTTTCTGGCGGGCGATGTTCCATGCACGGGTAGTGTTGTCGTTGAATGTGGCATTTAAAACACCGGAAACTTTATGAACTATAGCCGTTGCTGTGGTACCTAAATTGGCAATAACGCCACCACTTACATTTGTCCAGGTTTTTATGCCGTTCAGAATAACCCAATTACCGGTATTTACTTTGGTTATTTTTAAGTTGATGAAATTTACAGTAACCACAGTGCCTGTTTGCGACCATGGAGTGTTTACACTTCTTTTTACTTTAACAACACCTTCACGGATGCGTGTTCCTGAACAATTAAGTCCGTTGAAAGTGAGGGTGTAAGTAATAGTGTCGTTAAGCGTATCAGGAACATTAGTAACATTGCAAGGTAGAATTTTTGCGGTGCTTGAAAGCACATCGTTAGCATCGCTCATAGCGTCGTCGGAAGCAGATTCAACAGTAACCTGATCTTTCGAAAGTTGTTGCAGAGAACCAGAATCGGGTTCAGCTTCGGTTTTGTCTTTTTTACAGGAAGTGAAACTAATAGCTAATGCAGCTATCATCATCATTCCGAGTTTAAATAAATTGCTTGTTTTCATTTTTTGTAAGTTTAAGTTGATTAAGAATTGAATTTATTTTTGGGATTCAGTAATAATACACACGAAAGTTGGTTTACCCTGATGTGGGATGTAATTATTTTTATTTATTATTTTAGAGAAGTACTTAAAATACTCAAGGCACTTCCTTATGGCACAACGGTAATAGAAATAGAACTCACCCCACAAGCAGCAAAATAGCCTAAGGCTCCATTGCTTAAGTTAGTGGGCACATTGGAATGAGAAGAATCGAACATGCCTCCCGTCCAGGTGGTTTCTGATAGCAGCGCACGAATAAAAGCAGCATGTTCTGGGTTGATAGAATATCTTTTCTCCAAAATAATGGTCCCTGCCGGAAAAGAAATCTTTTCCATTTGGGGTGCCAATACTTCGCTCACATCAAGGGTAGGAAGGCTGTAATAAAGCAGTCGGGCTTTGCAACTTTGAGGGTCTTGTCCTTCATATCCAGCTACTGCCGACCAATCCAACAATACTTCCCAAATAGCATTTTGAGTTGCATTAAACGATGTTGCAACTTTATCGATGTGATATAAATTATCTCCTGTGTTCTTCGAATAAGTCAAAGGATGAAAAGAAATAGCCGGTTCCATTAAGGATTTAGCAGAATAGAGCTTCCCATTATTATTAATTATTAAGGTGTATTGATGCCCTTCTTGCCCAATAAACCGGGAATTAGAGTTATAATAACCGGGATTAAGGATATCTTCAGTAAATATGTGCGTCGAATCTTCATCGTTCACCACCACAAAAGCCCCCGTCATTGGTCGGGGAGTTTCGTTAAGCTGTGTGATGGGATAAGTGATATGAACGCTCTGAGTCTTATTCTCATTCGTGATAGTTCCGTCCACAACAATTTTATCGGAAGCCTGAGTATTCAAATTCCAATCGGTCTGCTTTTGACAGGCAATCAACGACAAAAGAAATAGGTAAGTGAGATATTTTTTCATCTAGAATTTAAAATTATAAGTTAAGGATGGAACCATACCCACCACCGAAAGCGTTGAGGTAATGATGTTGTTGCTATTGCTTAAATCGGAAGGAACTGAAATTTTTCCGCTATCATCAACAATCTTATTAAAGCTAACCGAAATTGGGTTTGCCCGTCCATAAGCATTGAAAAGGGTAAGTATTAAATTATGCTGAAAGCGACGTTCGGGTTTGTTAATTTTGAAAGTAACTGCCAAATCCAACCTGTGGTAATCGGGCAGGCGGTCATTATTTTTATCTCTATAAATGGGGACAGTATATCCATTATATTCATAGAAGCTTACGGGAGTAGTGATGGGTCGGCCGGTTTGATAAATCCAGTTGGCAGAAAAAGCCCAATGCTTCGAAGCATTATAGGAGATGTTAAAACAAATATCATGAGGGCAATCATAGTTTGAGGGATACATTTTGTCGTTATTCACCCCATTAATCTGCCGAAATGCCCTCGAATAAGTGTAGCCCAACCACCCGGTGAGCTTTCCTTCCGTTTTCCGCAACATCAGCTCGAGCCCATAAGTATGCGCATCTCCAAAACGAAGTTCACCCTCTATCAAAGGATTGTACAACATATTGGCATGGTCTTTATAATCAATCTGATTTTGGCAAAACTTGTAAAACATTTCAGCAGAAAACACATATTTTGCCTTTAAATCTATGTCCTGAAAGTATCCTAATGAGAACTGATCTGCTTTTTGAGGTTCGATATTGGTTCCGCTGGGCACCCATTCTTCCAGAGAAGTGAAAGGACTGGTAGAGTTAGATAATAAATGCAGAAATTGCGTTGAACGACTATAACTTGCTTTAAGAGAGGCTTTTGAATTAAATGTATATTGAATATTGATGCGGGGTTCAATGCTATAAAATGAAGATGTGGTAGAATTGTCAGCCACCACAAGCGTATCGATGACATTATAATTATTATCGAAATAATACAAAGTTGTAGGTCCTTTATTTATCCAAACAGGGACACGCAATCCATAACGAACCGAAAGCTTCTTATTTATCTTCTGCTCGTTGCTAATATAAAAATCGATTTCCTTTGAAGAATAGTCAGGGATATTCACCACATTATTTTGAATTGAAGCTTCAGAATAATGAATATTTCCGGGGTTAGAAGCATGTGAACTTAATTCCAAACCTGTTTTCAAGGTGTTATTTGGATTGAAATAATAAGTAAAATCAGTCTTTAGCGTTAAGTTTGCTATCGAAGTAATCCAGTAATCGTTTTGTTCTTTCGAGGTATATAAATAGTAACGATAGCGACTATAATATAAGGTGGTATTCGTGAAAAGTTTATCACTGAAAATATGATTCCAGCGCAAACTGCCTAACATATTATCCCAACTTATCCCAAATGTGCGAAAAGAGGTAGTATAGTAGTTAGTGAAATTGTCTTCACCGTAATACATTGATAAATAGAGACGATTGTTGTTGCTAATTTTGTAATTGAACTTGGCATTCAAATCATAGAAATTCAATTTGACTGATTTATTGAGCACACTCAAATTACTCAACCAATTCAAATTGGAAGTTCTCCCTGTAATGAAAAAAGAGCTAACCTCTTTTTTGAAAGGACCTTCAAATGTGAGGTTAGAGGTATAAGGACTAATGCTTCCCGAGAAGCCAAGCTTCTTCATGTTACCGTCTTTTGTCTTAACATCTATCACTGAAGATAAACGTCCGCCATAGTTTGCCGGAAAATCACCTTTATAAGCCTCAATGTCTTTGATTGCATCAGGTGCAATTGCAGTGAAGAAGCCAAATAAATGGGAAGGATTATAAATAGGAGCTTCATCTAAGAGAATTAAATTCTCGTCACTATTCCCGCCTCTCACATAAAACAAAGAGGAACCATCTCCATACGATTTTATCCCCGGAACCGCCTGAAGGGATTTAATAATATCAAATTCTCCCACGAAACCATACATCTGCCCAATCGTTTTCGAAGACAATTTCATTTGACCAAGCTGATTGTTTTTCGTCAGATTTTCTTCATTCGTGGTTTTAATTTCAACCGGACTAATATTAAAGTTAAATTCCTCCAAATCCATGTTAATGACTTTGTCAGAATAC
>CAIXTV010000288.1 GCA_903922465.1 uncultured bacterium | reverse complement strand
TGGGAATGAGTGGACGCTGACGAAGGAGGCGTCCAGGAATGACCGAACCTGCGGGAACTTATGTAGCCGAAATGTGCATGTAATGTAGTGAGGAAGTAATGAGGAAGTAATGAAGAGTGAACGACATGGCTTGCAGCAACAAAGTAAGGGCAAAGGTGATTTTTATTGCCATACCAGAAATATAAATAAACTGCCCATAATATGTGATTATTACCAAGAAATAACATTGGAATGGCTGATAAAAACTGAGAATATAGATTGTTATGTTTATAACATACAAGAAGATGAAATTCTATGTGCTACTCTAAAATTTGAAATTTAAAGCAATTATTCTAAAAATAAGTAGCTTGTGGAGAATAGAAATTTATAGTACTTTTAACTTCATTAAAAAATGATCGTATGAGAAAATTATACTTCTGCAGTTTTTTACTTCAAATACTAATACTGACAGTGATTGCATCGTGTAAAAAAGGGGATGATCCAGGCAATGCCCGTGTTGCAACAATGAATGAGCTCCAAGTTTCTTCATCTTTCAATTGGGAAAGCACACGTGATATTACACTTACTGTGGGTATTGATATGTTGCCTGCGCACATTGGTACATTGAGCCGAATAGCGGTTTTCGATGGTGATCCCAGTAAAGGAGGGAATATACTGGCAACAGGCGCTGCTGGGTACAATTCCCCATTTGAAATTCCACTTCGGATTACATCTACACTTAATACGCTTTATTTACAGGCAGAGGATGGAAGTACTGCAATGTTATCCGATAGTGTAGCGGTGAGTGACAAAGTGAACTACATGTTTAAACAATCCGTCTTAAAAAATGAAAATACTGCTACAGCCGATCCTGACTGTTCAGGCGCAACCCCTACGCACACCATATCAGGAAATCAGACTGTTAACATCAGTAATGGCACCCTATACTATGTAACGGGTTCTTTCACTGGCACAATCAATTTCAGTGGGACCGGAGGGTCAATCAATGTTTGTGGCACTTTACACCCTGTAGCAATCAATGGTATGAATAACACTTGCTTTATAACTGTAACACAAGGCGGAACCTTTATTTATGACAACAATCTTGTAATCGGAAGCGGGTCCAGGTTAACGGCTTACAGTAATTCACACATACACCTTGGAGGGCTGAATATGAATGGAACAGCGCGAATAATCAATCGCTGCCATGATTGGGTTATAGATTCTCAGTTTTCGCCGAGTGGTTCGGTAGAGAATTATGGTTCTATGAAACTTAACAATGGTTTAAATATCAATTCTGATCTTGGACTTTTTGTGACGACAGACTCACTCAGTATCAACGGGAATTTGAATATCAATTCTTCGGTCACAAACAATGGCCCAATAGAAATCAATGGTCATTTGTATCTGAACAGCGGCAATTTTTATAACAATTGCAGGCTGGTTGTCCACGAAGACCTGAATCTAAACAGCGGTAGTCTGGTGATGAATGGGGCATACTTGAAAGAATTTGGAAAAATCCAGATTAATTCAAGCACTGCTCTTTTAATGAAGAACAATTCGATGATTTCTACTTCTACTTATCAACAAAATGCTGATATACAAGGAACAGGAGGGCGGAGCGAAATAAAGATCACTGGCTCCGGCCAGATTGCTGCAGCAAACAAAGTAAGTGGTTCCATTGAAATGACCACTCCAACAGGGACTTTAGTTAGTGGTGGAAGTGCAAACTTTATCAATGGGGCCACACTAACCAAAATCTCAACCACGCAAAACATTATCCCTGTTTCGCTCTGTAACCCGGAAGGAAACGGAGGTGTACCCCCGGTTACGGATACTGACGGTGATGGTGTGGCTAATACATTGGATAAATACCCAACAGATCCAACCCGAGCTTTTGACAATTATTACCCATCACAAACAGGATTCGGGACACTTGCATTTGAAGATTTATGGCCAGGACAGGGGGACTATGACCTGAACGACCTGGTGGTAGATTACCGCACAAAAACAGTGACGAACGCTCTGAACAATATTGTTGATATTAAATCTGATTATTATGTGCGAGCTGCCGGGTCGGCATTCAAGAATGGATTTGGGTTTCAGATTGATGGTTTGCTCCCTGGCCAGATTGCATCAGTTTCAGGGTGTTCAGTGAAAGGTTCATATATTTCATTGGCTTCGAACGGGGTAGAGAATGGGCAGACGAAAGCGGTTATAATAGTATTCGACGACTACAATAATGTAATTCACCGACAGGGAACAGGTAGTTATTTTAATACTGTGCCTGGAACACTTTCAGGAAGTGCAGATACGGTGAAGATATCTATCCACCTCTCCACGCCCCTTCCCATATTGACTGTTGGGGTTCCGCCATATAACCCATTTCTTATCCAAAATGGAGTACGCGGTGTAGAGATACACCTTACAGATAGACCACCAACTTCACTTGCAAACACTTCTCTTTTCGGTACTTCTGCTGATAATTCAAATATCGTTGCAGGACGCTATTATAAAACCGACAAAAATCTTCCGTGGGCTTTGAACGTACCTGTACGTTTTGATTATACCATTGAAAAAACGGCAATAATTGAAGGATATACTTATTTTCCTGACTGGTCCCAAACAGCAGGATTACAATACCCGGATTGGTACACAAGCAAAACCGGTTACAGGCAATTTCAAAAACTATATGAACCATTAAAAAAGTAGGAATTTGGCTTGAAAAAACAGAATTTGTTGCTTGCAACCCAAAATAATATTTCACCTATTTTATATAGATGCTTTAGGATAACTGCTTGTGATACAGGACAGATTAATATAATCTTTATAGTTATTTTATAGCTTCTCAGATGCAAAGTAATTTTTGTATCAAATAGGATTTTTGCCTTGTTGACCGGAGAATCCAGGGGTAAAGAAAACAAGTTTCTATCTTGAAATATGGGGTTTTGTGGAAATAACATTTTCCCCTTTACTACTGGATTTTCTACATAACGGGCGAAGCATGAGCAATAAATACCGCTTATAACTCAAATTCCTTGTCAACATGGCTCAAAACCCGTAGAACTAACTTGTACTACTTGTAAGGCGGCTTGTTTCTCTTGTAGAACTGTAAGTGGGAGGGTTTTAGGGGCTTATGACGGATGGGCGAAAACATTTATACCAAAATAATAGTAATACATAAGTGTTTTTCGACCATACGGCATGTGCCCCTGCGTGAGCCAATTATAGGGGTACCCGTATAAGCAAGAATACCTATAAAAAAATAAGGGTACCTCTATAATGGCTGGGGAAGTGGGCGGGGTGGGCAGGTTGGGGTGGCAGACAGGCAGTGGCTACTTGGCTTTAGCCCTTGTGCATAATGGGCTTATGGGCTTTCTACCAAGACCATAAGAGCCTATTATGTAAAGTAGCTACCGGTGGTGGAATGTGCGTTTTTGCTGGCGTGGTTATTGCTTGCTGATGTAAGGCTTGTTGGCGATGTGCAATTTTGGGTTGGGTTCTTGTTGGGCGATTGCTTGCACAGCGACAATATGCCTTACGCTGGTGTGCGTTGGGAAGGCTTACTGGCGGCATAATTGCGAGGGGTTTTTGTGGGAGGGCTTATAGCCGACAGTGTGCCTTATTGGGAGGGATGAGTGGACAGCAATTGCAATAACCATGACAGGAAAACGTACATGGAGCCATCCGGCACTGCCTGTGTGGGAAGTCAAAGTATGATCTTCATAACTGTATCTATCATCTTTTCATCTACAAAAGGTTTGAATGCCAAGCAAATGGCATTTTGTGCCCGATTATAGTTTTCAGAATATTAATTTTTCGAAAGTTTTAAACAATGTGTGGAATTGCGTTTTACCACGATAATTTATTTATTGTTCTTTTCTTTATTATCAATTAATTCAAAAGATCGTTCCATCTCAAATTCTTGTCTTGTAAGCAAAATTGGCATTTCTTTTTGTATTTTTGGAAGTGAAGAGGCGTTTCTTGTACGTGTTGCTGCCCAGTTTCTTAAATCGGAAATATGCCTTTCCATTGTTCTTGATAAAGGAACAGTGGATTTTATTGCGTCTATCAAATGTTTAGTTAGAAGTTTTGGCTGTTGAGGATTTTCTACATAAGCAGCAAACATAGATTCTTTTATACACTCTTCAATTTCTGCTCCATTAAAACCTTCAGTTTCCTCAGTGAGTTTCTCCATTGCAAAGTTGGAAGGATTTTGATTTCTCTTTTCTAAATGAATTTTAAAGATATTTTGCCGCTCTTCTTTTGTAGGCAAATCCACGAAGAAAATTTCGTCAAAACGCCCCTTTCTAAGAAGTTCGGGAGGAAGTAAAGTGACATTATTTGCAGTTGCAACAACAAAAACTGGTAAAGTTTTTTCTTGCATCCATGTTAGAATTGTAGAAAATATACGAGAAGAAACTCCACCATCTGTACTGCCACTTGATTGCACCCCGCTTAATCCCTTTTCTATTTCATCTATCCATAAAACACATGGTGCAACGGCTTCAGCTGTAGCAATCGCTTTTCGTATATTGTCCTCACTACTTCCTACAAGCCCTTGAAATACTTTACCGATATCGAGGCGGAGCAATGGCATATTCCAAAAAGAAGCAATACTTTTTGCAGTTAAACTTTTACCGCAACCAGGAACACCGAGTAATAAAAGACCTTTAGGTTCTTGAAGACCAAATTCGCGAGCATTTGTCTCATAAGTTTTTTGGCGTTGTTGCAACCATTTCTTTAGAATATCCATACCGCCCACATCTTTCAAACTTTCATTTTTTGGAAAATAATCAAGAATGCCAGATTTCTTAATTATTTGTTCTTTTTCAGAAGACACAGTAAGTGGCGCATTTGGTCCGAGGTTATCTTTTACAGCAGCGAGACAAAACGCTAAATCTGCTTCCATTGATGTCATGCCTAAAGCTGCGTCTATCAATTTATTGCGTAAATCAATACCTAATGTCGCTTTGGAATCTTTTTCTACTTGTTGTAGCGTTTTTTCAATATCTGACCTGCTTGGCAATGGGATATTTAATACAGTAACATATTTTTCAAGTTCAGAAGGAAGTTTGTAGGATGCTGAAACTATGATTACATGAGTATTCGTGAATTTTGCCTTTTCGGCAATTTTACGCATAAGATGTTTAATTTTTGTTTCCTCAATAAAGTTATTGAAATCTTCGAGAATGAAAATATCCTTTTTTGATTTGTCTGTGATTGACAAAATGTATTTAAGTATCTCTTCAGGCTCTTCTTTGTTTTCAATCTCTTTTTGACCATTTGTTGAATACTCATACAACCCATTTACACAATCCCAACAATAAAAATTGGCTTGAGGCGCAATGTTATTTACTATGCTCCGTATTTTTTGCTTTGTTCTTTCGTATTCAAAACTTATTAAGTAGAGAACAGGGTAATATGCTCGAAGCATTTGTCCTATTTTTTCAAATATATCTTCCATATCTAAATATTTTTTTGTTCAATAATATTTATTGTTCGAGGTTTCATCTTATGTAAGTATATAGTTGGCACTTCTTTTTTTGTCATCACTCGTTCATTGCCCAATAATATTTCAAGTTCGTCCATAGCATCATGTGCTCTCTCATTAACGTCGTTTGGTAAATAATCAGAATCTGTAACAATAGTGCCGTCTTTTAGAATAATAAATTTGATTTGAGCAATCGGCTCATCTTCATCTTTCGAGCGTCCAACCATAAAGAAAGAGTACACTTCTTCTTCGGTCGGATTAAATTTATCGTTACTTAAATAAGTGAAACCTTTGCGCTTGAAAGACTGAATGAGCGATTTGCGAGCATATTCAGCATTGAGTTTGTAAAATGCAGTTTGTAGTTCTGCTAGTTTTTGGGCTGCATTGGGTGTGTAATATGTGTTGTAACTCACTTGATTTGTTGTTACATTCAATTGTAGCACATATTCGCCATACATATTCTGTTTTTGATTGGCGTCTGAAATTGTTAGCAGATTATCTTTAATGGAATATTTCCATCCAAGTGTATCACAAGCCGATTTTAACACATCAGCATTCATAACATTGCTATTTCTGACAAAACGAGAAGATTCAAATCTGGACATAATTCACTGGTTTAATAGTTTTAACAATACTTGTTCGACCTTGTCCTTAAATACATTTTCTAACTTGATGCTGTGTGGTCTTTTTATTTTTGAAACAAGTTTACTTGCTGAGGCTGCATTCAATATAAATGGTAGAAAGAAAGAATAACCGCCAACACCGATTTGGACATCGGCTTTGTTTTCATTGATTTTATTAACCACGCAGTTGAAAACTGAAAGTTGGCTATACCCTTTTCCATTGGTAATAAGAGCATTAAGGTACTGGGAGCCTTCAATTGGATTATTAAATAATTTATTTGTATGGAGGAAATTTAATGAGGCAACAAATCGGGCTGTATTTAATTCAGAATCAAAGTTCTTGTTTTTAAGAATATCTTTTGCTCTGTCAGAAGTAGATGAATTTGAATTTTGTGTCAATTTGTTCCCATTGTCTTTTTTACTATCTTTATTTCTTGACAGATTGTTCAACTTTTCATTCTGTATGTTGAGCGTATCAAGAACTTCATTGCTAATTGTTAGTGAAACGCTTTCTCTAATCAACGAATTGATTCTATTATTTAACTGCTTATGCTCGTTGTAACCAATAAATCCAACATTGATTGCCTTTTCAATCTCTTCGAACACAGTATCATACTTATTTAACCAAACAGAGTTTTGAGCGTTTAGTTGTTTCTCTTCTAACTCGGCATAGAAATCAACAAAGCCTTCTTTTTTTAATGAAATCTCGTGCAAATAATCAATACGGTCACTCTTGTATTTTGCGATTTTTTCAGGTTCAAGATTTTCAAAATCCGCAATTGCATTTTTCAGGTAAATCTCTGTGAAAATACCAATATATTCTTGATGTTTTGTTATAGCTGTTTGATGGTGAACTAATGCCATTTCTTCTCTTCGAACTTTCCCATTTCTTAAAATTGCCTCAAATGAAAGAACATTAAAACTACCATTAAAGAGAACACATTGCCCATTTTTAACTTCCAAAACATGTTTTGTATGAAATGGCGGCAATTCAACACAATAGAAGTTTGGATATTTCTCATTTAAGCGTTTGATCTCTGCATGTGCTTGTGTCGTAACCATTTCTTGCATATTTCCTCTGCTGTCTGGTTCAGATTCGGAGTATGCAATAAAAACTCGTTTCCCTGCTTTAAGTAATGGCTCAAATTGAGTAACGCGCTTTTTGACAAAAGTATAGCTAACCCATGGACTTATCATCCACACTTCGTCAGGTTTATCAGTTTTGAATATGTTTTCCAATTCAAGTTCAAACGAAGTTTGGTCGTAAAGTGATTTCTTATGTAAACGCTCAAGTTCGCTGTACCCTATAAATGACTGACCTTCGGCTTCCTCGTCTTCAAGTTTTACGACTTCTGCTTCGATGGCTTTTTGAGTTTCATGTTTTTCTTGAGAAATGGCAACTCGTTCCCAACCACCATCTTCAATTCTTTTATCAAGCGAAGTTGCTATACACTTGCTTAGAAGTAGAGTAAACCATTCTGTATCATTCTGTATAAGTTCAGAAAAATGAGGTAAAATAATATTTTGTGAATCGTCGTAAGCAATTACTCGAATTTCCTTCTCGTTTCTAATAGATTGCAAGAAGGCAACATATACTCGGACAGAAACAGATTCTGCATTGAGAAAACTTACAGATTGAAGTATGTAGCGATTTTTTGCATTTTGGACAGCTGGTGCTTGATGTTCAGCAAAGGATTTAATGGACTCAATATCAAGTATGGGGATGCCTGTATCGTCTAATTTAGAAATTTCTTTTTTAGATTTTTCAAAATCGGAACTAACATAGACATAATCTGCATGAGTAGAATCATAGAAAATTTCAAATTTTCTATCGTACGTTTCAGGTCTCTCGCCTTCTTTTGCAAATATCATGCCTTTGGGTGTTAGTGTCAGATAACTTTCATCACCTTCTAGAACCCCATAGCCCTTCATTTTATTGATTGCTTCATTAAGCATACTTTGTTCGGCAATATCATGGATAACATCCAGACCAAGAATTTTACCAATTCCGCCGATAGTTCCGCTTTCGTCAATGTCAAGAATTCCACCTATAGCTCGTTCTAATGGAGTAATTGGCACGGGGCGAATAGTCGTTCCACTGTATTTTATTTGCAAAAATTTATAATCAGTTGCTGTAATACCTACAACACGTTCCGAAGTTCGTTTTATCGCTGCAATGGACTTGGCAACTCTCAATTCTAACGAATCTTCTATCTCTGTTGTATTTATATTTTTTTCTGTTATTTCCATTGTCTCTTAATTTAGTTGTTTTACATCCACAACTTCCATTGCGGAGATTGAAGTTCTGTAATCTGAATTTTTTGCAAAGAAATCTTTGTCGCCAACGACAATCAACAGTCTTTTGGCACGAGAGAATGCAACATTTATACGTTCTATGGCCTTGGCGAAACCCATTGTTGAAGTTCTAACTGTTGATACTATTATGATATTTCTTTCCATACCTTGAAAATTGTCCACAACATCAATACGAAAATCACCTTCGCCTAACTCGCCTGATTTTTTCATCTCTTTTATACCTTTGGCTTGTGCACCGTAAAAAGTAATTATCCCAATTTCTTTGTCCTCTGGACGAGTACAATGATTCAAGTATTTGTTATAGCCATCTGATTCTCGAATATTTTTAAGAACTTTTTTGATAGCTGCAAGTTCGGCTCTGTTCATTGTTGATGTTCCGACTTTTTCTTCTTTTCCATCAACATCAACCCAAATTGCGTGAACATTTGGATTTACAAATGGCGGATTGTTTAGACCATGATACCTGCTGCCTCGATTTGAGAAATCTTCGCTGTTCATATTTTCGATAATACCACATTTCAACCCGCCTACAACATCATCTTCATAGAAATGAGAAATACTATTCATAATGTGCTCGTGCATACGGTATTGGGTGTCCAGCGTTGCAACTAAAGATTTGCGCACTTTTTGAGAAGCTTCAAATAAGAGTTTGAATTGTGACTCTTTGATATTCTCTAAACTTTCAATAAGGTCGTTCCTGCCAATTTTACGAAGAGCATCTTTCACTTCTTCATCGTCGACCATCGGGGGTAATTGTTTATGGTCTCCAATAACAATTATCTTTTTTCCTAATACCATTGGTATTGCCATTTCAAGTGGTGTGGCTTTGGAAGCTTCATCCATTATAACGACATCGAATTGAGGCTCTAAATTTTCACCGTATAATGTTTTGTAAACTGAAGAGAAATTTTTTGCTCCACAAATGCTACAAGTAGCTGCCACAAGATTCACGTTACGAGTGTAAGCATTTGTAAAAGTTGTACGAACAAATTCATCTTTTTGAGACAAGTCTTTTTTCCATTGTGAAATGACAGTGGAATATTTATCTGAAGAATCCATTTCACTAAGAATTGTATCAATCCAAAGATTGGCGGCATTGTCAATATTCTCAACATTTGGCATCGCGCTCCAATTATCCATTTGTGAAAGCAAGTACCTTTTACCTTCTCGCCCTATTTTATTTTCACTAGTAGAACTTACTATTCGAATAGGACGTATACCACGTTTTCCTTGTAGCCGTTCAAGTGCATTATCAACCGCAAGATTGGTTTGAGAAGTAAGCAAAATTTTACATTTAGGATTACGCAGTATTTCCTGCCAGATTATTTCTGCAATAACAGTTGTTTTACCAGTTCCCGGAGGTCCTTGAATAAAGGCAATATCCTGTGCTTCTATTGCTTTTGCTACTGCTTCGCATTGGCGGTCATTCATATTTGACTCAATCTGTCGTTCTCTAATTAAGACTTTTACTGCTTCAATATCACTCTCTGTTTCTTTCGCATATCGTGGATCAAATAAAAAGTTTGACAGATTTGGATTTATCGCTGGAGGTATAACTTTGTAATATCGATTTTTTACACCAGGGGTGAGTATTCTATCCATAGCTTCTTTTTGGCGCGATACATTCATTGATTCACCAATTAGAGGAAATTGAATGTAATCCCCAACTTTAATGGAAATATCTTTGAGTTCAAGTTTATTATGGAATTCTTCATCTACTTCAATTTTTATGTTTAAAGCGGTTCTTTGCGTGCAAGTTCCTATTTGTTCGGCTTTAGATAGCATTACTCGTTGCGCACGCTGAAGTTTCTTTTTTTCATCCCAATTTCCTTCACCATCTGCTTCTTTAATTTCATCGAGAATACTATCGAATTTTGAGGGAACAAGGTTTACTGATTGTCTACCGAAATCTCCTTGTAACTCTTTTTCTCTCTCGATTTTAAGTTCTTTTTCTTCATGAAAAGAAATAATAGTTTGTCCAGTAGAATTGCTAAAATTAAGGTTTAATATTTGTAGGAATTTGCTATAAACTTCTAAGATTGCAGATTTGACTGATTCCCGTTTTTCTTCATCTTCAAAGACAAATGAAAATGAAAGGCTATCTTTACTCTCATTCCATTTTAAATCATAGTTGCTTAAAGCGTTTTGAATGGCTGTATAGTTATTATGTGCAAAATCAGCGTCTTCATTTAAAAATGAAATTGTTATTGTCGGCTTATAATCATCAAACTGAGGTATTATTTCAACAGGTAGTACATTACGAATTTTTTCTTTAATATTTTCATATTCATCAACACTTGAAGGTGTGCAAACTGCTTTTCCTAAAGCAGTTTTTATACTTATTTTATTTTCATTTCCAAGTATTCGAGCAAGCGTTTTTAATGATTCTTTATCAACAATTCTGCGAAAAACATAAGTATACTCTGAAATTTGACAGTTTATATTTTTTCCTTGCTTTTTATATGCTTTTGGAATGGCATGAATCCAACCATTTGGACGAACCTCTATTTGCGACCTATCTGCAATGATTGCTTGATAAAAACCATCTTTAACAGAGAGGGCTGCAGGAACTTGAACGCTTGAATCAAAACTGCTTGGTTTTACATTAATTCGACAACTGTCAAAAGATAATCCATAAGATTCAATTTCGTCTAAATTAATTGCTTTTTTAGATGAAACCACCAAAAAATTGCCTTGTGTTTTAATATCTATACTACCAATTCTGTTTCTGATTCTTTGTTCTAAATCGGTTTGTAAATTACTTGAGAACGAGCAAATTAAATTTGTAGAAGGTGTTGCTTTAATTACACTTCCAAATCGTTGTTCAATTTGTTCTAATGCAAAAGCTGTATCTTTATCGGTATTAAAAGCGTAAACATTGTCCGTTTTTGATGGATAATTATCATCATAATTCTTTAACACATCTTCAAATTCAGAAAGAATTTGTTGATTATCCGCCTCTGTAGCTTTCGACTTAAAAATTCCTTCAATTTTATATGTAGGCTGTAAGGGATTATCTATTCTGTAAACAGATTGTTCAGCAGCAGAATTAAGATTTTGCAAGTCGATTTCTGGTATTTGACGAAACTCGTCGAAAATGATATGACAAACTTTTCCTTTTTTTTCTGATGCAAACATCGGAATTACAGGATAATCTTGCAATTCCTCTAAAAGTTGTTGCCTCAACATTTCTTCATAGTTTAGTGCCTCAACTTCTAAATCTATAAATTTTATTTTGTGTTTATTTTTATCAAATTCAGTATAAATTTGTCCTACTTTTTTGATTTTTTGAAGTTCCTGTTTGGCTTTAGTTAAGGCGTCCAATCCATCAGAATATGATTTCCATATTGCTTGGTCTTCTTCTTTCCTAATTTCTTTTAATGGACGAGGTAGTTTTGAGATTTTTATAATAAAAGCTTTTACTTCTTGTAGTCTTTGCCCCCAAGACATTGTGATGATGACATCTATTACATCTATATCTGAGTTGATGAATCGAATACTACAACGACTATGAATATATTCAGATTGGTCGTTTGGAACAATAAACCCTTCATCAAGTAGTGATAGTCCCCAAAAAGAACGTTCCCCACCTTCAATCAGTGCCTTAATACTCAAAGCTGTGTTTTCCAGCATGATAATAACTTGTGGCTGAGGGTTTTTCCCTTTTGTTGAAATGCCATCGAAAACAAAGAAACAATTATGAGTTCCTTCATATTGTTTAATAGCATCTTGAAATTTCGTTTTTGAATGTTCGTTGTGCCATTTTTCACTGTTGTCATTATATTTTATGATTATTGGAATTATATTTGTTTCTTCAACATATAATCCATTTGCTTCTGTTCTTTCAAACTCTGCCATATTATCAGTTATTTAAAGTAAAGGATACTAATATTTCTGTCATACATATTCAGTTGGATTCGTTCTATTTGTTTGTTTTCAACAAGTAGTAGAATTCCATAATGAGCAAATGAAGCATCATTTGCCGGTGCACCTATTGCGAGTGCATTCTCATCGTAACCGAAACCTCTCAGTTCAATGATATTATCGTGTTTACCAACAAACTTCATTTGTTTGGGGGCCATTTGAATGTTATCGCCCCAAAAGGGATGGTTTCCATCTGCATTGAAAATTGTAACGGTATAGCCTTGATTGCCACTGATATTTTTCTCGATTTTTACAATCCTATTGCAGTTATAATTATGGCCTGAGACATCCTGTCCATCTTGATAACGGATATGATCAGATGAATTAAAATTAATGTAACCTTCAGGAGGGGTGTTAATTCCAGACATTAAAGCATTCAAGAAAAGTTGAGTCATAGAAATTAGTTAAAAACCTCAGTTTATATGATGTAAAATTAGTAATTATAAATGACTTGTCTAATTTAGTAAGAAATGTGCAGCAACGTTGACTAAGCGAAAGCAATAGTTATTAATTAACGCCAGCGGGGTTAATTGCTTTATCTAAAGCTTCTTCCAAATGATCATAAGAGTTAAAAAAAGATATAGCATACAGGATATATTCATGCAAACCATTGTAGTTGTATGGTTTATCACTATTAAATGACTTTTCCGTGTTTATGATATCATTTATATGAGCTATCTTATTTCTAAGTTTGGATATTTTCTTTGTATCTATTGTGTGAAAACAAAACCTGCTATTGTCATAATAAGTTGTTTTTATTAGTGAATAACAAAAGTACATAATTTCTTTTATCGTGTATTGCAGGGAATAAGATGAGAACAAACTAAAATTACCAACACGCGTTAGAAACGTGTGCTACAGGGGTGTTAGAAGGAGATTTAAGCGAACTCTACAGAGATGAGGATGCGCCAGAACGGATACTTAGATAAGACAATAGGGGACAAATAATTGTGCCATAAATGGCTCACTTTGGATTGGATTCTCTGGCTTTATTTGACCGGAATTACAAATGAAAATGAATGCACAAAGCGAAAGGATTTGCGCAGTATCGGTGTTACACAGGGTTACTAAAAAACCATTTGGCACAAAACAAAAGCTGCTTTAATGTTTGCTGAAGAATTTGTTATAAATTTACACGCTTTTATCACCCAATATGCTTGAATAGCTTGAATAAGGATTTTATATATCTAGACAATAATGCTACCACAAAAACGGATGACCGTGTTGTGGAAGCAATGTTGCCTTATTTCACTGAATTATACGCTAATGCGTCAAGCTCGCACAGTTTCGGATTAAAAATATTAAATGATATCCAAAACGCCCGATTAAAGGTTGCTAACCTGATTAATGCAGGTCCACCTGAAATTGTATTTACTTCAGGAGGCACCGAAAGTATAAATATCGCTTTACAAGGATTTGCTGTTGCCAATCAACAGAATGGCAATCATATTATTACTGTAGAAACGGAACATAAAGCTACTCTAGAAACTTGTAAGTACCTTGAATCAATTGGATTCGAAATTTCTTATTTGCCGGTTATTTCTGATGGCCTTATTGATTTAAATCTACTGAAAAACACTTTAAGAGAAGGCACGATTTTAGTTTGTGTTATGTTTGTCAATAATGAGACAGGTGTAATACAACCAATTAAAGAGATTTCAAATATTACGCATCAGGCCGGAGCAATTTTTATGTGTGACGCAACACAGGCAGTAGGTAAGATTGAAGTTGATGTTCGGAATTTAGGAATTGACATAATGGCTTTTTCTTCGCATAAGTTTTATGGACCTTATGGTGTTGGTGTGTTATATATTAATGATTTTAAAAGAAATAGATTTAAAATTAAACCGTTGATTTATGGAGGGGGACATGAAAATGGACTTCGAAGCGGCTCATTGAATGTTCCCGGGATTGTTGGACTAGGTAAAGCTTGTGAGATTGCAAAGAAAGAAATGAATGCTAATACTTATAGAATTGGATTATTAAGGGATAAACTGGAAAAAGAACTATTGGAATTACCAAATTCTTGTTTGAATGGAAATAAGAAAAATAGAATTTATAATGTTAGCAATATTTGTTTTAGCGGAATTGATGCAGACATACTTATAGGAAAGATGAAAAACATTGCAGTAGCTACTGGTTCAGCATGCTCATCGGCTTTACTAGAACCTTCACATGTATTAAAAGCTATGGGCCTCAGCGAAGATGATGCAATGGCATCCATACGTTTTTCTCTTGGAAAGTTCAATACTGAAGAGGAAATAACAAGTGCTATCCAAATTATACATAATTTATTAATCGACTACACATTAAGTAATGCTTAGAGAGGTTGATTGGTCAGAGGATAGGTCTTATAGAAGTGGGAGCGAAAATGAAGCAGTCCAATTCTACTTAGATGGATTATGTAATAGTACCAATTTTGATTTATTACTTGGATACTTTAGCTCAGCAGCAATAAATGTTTTATCGTTAGGATTTGCTTCCTTTTTATATACCGGAGGAACAATGAGGATGGTTATAAATAATGTACTATCCCAAGAAGATAAAGATGCTATAAAAACTGGCCTTGATGGAGAGATTCCGATTGATGCTTTAGACCTATCTGATATTAAAAAGCTGAAAAGTTCATTAAATGAATATGGAAAGCATTTTTTTGAATGCCTTTCCTGGTTAATCGGAAATGAAAAAATAAATATAAAAATAATCGGGCCTAAAAACGGAAAAGGAATAGCACATTATAAATCGGGTGTTTTCTTTGATGGGATAGATTCCGTTGGATTTAAAGCCTCATGCAATTTCACAGCATATGGATTGTTAGAAAATCTAGAAGAATTAGAAAGTTTTTTATCCTGGGAGAATGGTAGGTCAAACAAATATATTAATGGACAAAAAAAATATTTTGAAAAAATATTCTCAGAAGAAGCTGATTTTGTTGCTTATCATGAAGTTGAAGATGTTATAATTGCTATCAGAAACGAATTTGGAGATAAAACAATTAATGAACTGATCATTAAAGAAAAGGAGCTTGCTTTTGAAAAAAACAAGGTTCTTGAAAACAATGGAATCAGAAAATCATTCGAAAAAATAAATGCCAAGATTGAAATATTAGCTAGGAATCCTAAGTTCCCATTTTCAAAAGGTCCGCGTGATTATCAAGTTGAAGCATATGAAAATTGGTGTAAAAATGAATATAAGGGTATTTTTGCAATGGCAACCGGGACCGGGAAAACACTAACTGCTCTGAACTGTGTATTGAATGAATATTCGAAATGCAATTTTTACAAGGTTATTATTTTGGTTCCTACAATTGTCCTGGTTGAGCAATGGGAAAAAGAGGTTAAGAAATTTAATTTTCAGGGATTAGTTAAAGCTTCTTCAAAAAATAATGACTGGAAAAAAGAACTTGATAATTTAAGAGTAAAAGAATTGTTTGGTTTGAATGAATCTTTTGTAATTATCTCAACTTATAAGACTTTTATCTCGGCAAAGTTCCAAGAATTTGTAACCTCCGTAAAAACCAAAGCAATACTTATTGCAGATGAAGCTCACAACATTGGTGCATTAGCAGTGAAAAAAAAGTTAGAAATCACTGATATTAATAAAAGGATAGGCTTATCTGCGACACCAAAGAGAAATTATGATCCCGAAGGTTCTGAAAGTATGGAAGCTTTTTTCCATGATAAAGAGCCGTATACATATAATTTCCCGATGGACAGGGCTATTGAAGAGGGAATATTGACACAATATTATTACTATCCCAAAGTGGTTGAGTTGACTATTGATGAAATGGTTCACTACAATGAAATCACATTGCAAATAGTAAAAGTATTTCAACTGAGTGCGAAAGATAAGGATGCTAAAAAACGATATGAGGATTTATTGATGCTTCGAAAGAGGATTATTCATAAAGCTAAAGATAAGTTAACAGCTTTTGAGAGCATTATAAGTAATCTAAGAAAAGAAGTGAATGGATTACAATATTTGTTAGTTTATGCTCCGGAAGGATATTATAATGATGAAGAAACATTAGAAGACTCTTTTCCAGAAGTAGAATCTGACAGCAGGATTATTGATTATTATTCAAACATAATACGCACAGTTTCTCCTGAAACAACTGTTACACAGTATACAAGTGAATCAGAAGATAAGGAACTGATATTGAGTGGGTTTGAAAAAGGAAAAATTGATGTTCTCTTATCTATGAAATGCTTAGATGAAGGCGTTGATATTCCCAGGGCTGAGAAGGCTATATTCTGCTCAAGTACAGGAAATCCAAGACAATTTATTCAGAGGAGGGGACGAATTTTAAGAAAGCATCCCGAAAAACGATTTGCTAAAATATATGACCTAGTAGTAATTCCAAAAGTTTCCTTAAGTAGCCTAAGTTTCGATATTGAAAGAAACCTGGTTAAAAAGGAGTTGGAGAGAGTTGTGCATTTTGCTTACATGGCAATCAATAAATATGAAGCGATAGAATCTCTGCGTGAAATATGCAATTACTATGATCTGAATTTAGATACTTTACATGAAGAACTCAAATAAAATCCGATAATTATGCAAATTGAAGTACTTAGGACTTTTTTAAAAGATCCAGAAATTAAAGCAAAATACAAAATTGATGACGAACATATTGATTCACTTAATATGACCGTGTCAGAACCAAACATTATGATAACATTGGTTAAAGAATTGATAGTAAAACAAGCTGAAGCTCCTTCTATTAATGTTGCCGCAGCTCAATTAAATACAGTACTGGACCACAGGCTTAAATAGATAAATAAAAAATTATGAAGATACACAGTATACAGTTAAAAAATTTCCTTTGCTACTATGGGGAAAATAATCGTATTGATTTTAAAGATGGATTAAATCTGGTTCTTGGAGCAAATGGTTATGGGAAATCGAAGCTTTATGATGCTTTTCAATGGGTATTTAAGGATGGGATTACAGATGAAAAGGTTACGGGCAGATTAAAACAAACTGAACAGTTAAAAAAAGCTTTGATATCAGACAAAGCTTTGGCTGAAGCAAAGATTGGTGATAAATTAAAATGTGAAGTTATAATAGAAGTTACATTAGCACAAGAAACCTATCAGCTAATCAGAAAATATTTTGCAACAAAACAGAGTGATGAAATATGGATTGAAGCCAGATCGAGTTCATTAGATGTTTATAAAAAGGATGTTATTCACTTCAAGCCAGTTAGTGAGGATTTCGCTCAAAGCATAACTCAAAAACTAATTCCTGATGAAGTTATGCCCTATGTCTGGTTCCAGGGTGAACGAGGAGTTAATAGCATTATTGATACATCAAGCAAGGATTCTCTAAAGAGAGTTATCGAAAGGCTTTCTGACATTGAAAGATGGGATGAATATATTGCGATTTCGGAAAAAGCAGCAATCACCGCAACAAATCAATTCAACACTGCTTTAAAATCATCAACTAGAAACAGGCAAGATTACGATGATTTAATTAAGAAACAGCGTGATGCACAAAGCAAATTAGTCATCTGTATTGAGGAGTTAAAAAATGCCCAGAAAAACAGAGAGGCTGCCAGCGAAAAATCAAACGCGGTAATAGGTAAGCTTTCATCAGCAAATAAAATAAGCTTAATTGAACGAAAAAAAGAAGATAAGATCAAAGAATACAAAAATGTTACAAGTGAAATCGAAAACTCTCACTTAAATTTCACCAAAGGGCTTTTTAAAGAGTCCTGGCTCTTAATGGATACAAAGCAGTTTCTATTAAAGTATGAAGAAAAATACAATAGATATTTAGAAAATCTGAGGATCAGGAAAACGACAGAAGACCTTGCTTCGCAAAGTCAAGACAGATTGCCAAGAGGCATTCCCGAAAGGATGCATGTACAAAGCATGCTTGATAAACAGCATTGTTTAGTATGCGATAGACCTGCAAAAAAAGGAACTCCTGAATATAAATCGATCGAACAACTATTGCCTGAAACAGCTACAAAGAAGAATTCAATTAAAGATATTGAATATGATCTCAGAAAGTTGTGGAACGCTGGTTTTACGATGACTGAAAAATCAGGGAGAGCTGATCAGGAAATTATTGAAGCAATAAAGAAAAAAGATGAACTTGTTGTACGGCAGAAAGAGTTGAAAGATGAAATTGAAGCATTGGTGAGTAGTGTTAACAATGAGATATTGAATAGTGGGGTTGAAAAAGCCGCCGATATTATTGCAATGGCAACCGTTTCTAACCAGGATTTACAGAAATATTCACAAACGATAGGTAAACTTGAACGCGACAAAGAGGCTTTAGAAAATTCGCTTAAATTTTTTGAATCTAAGTTGAAAAGTCTTTCCATTGGAGAAATTGATTCACTCATCACAAAAAAAATGGAATTACTTAGTGACCTGGCTCAGCTTGCAATACGAATAAAAGCTACTGAATATAAAGGCCTAGTGGATCTATTGCAAACGAAAGCGAACGAACATTATGAGAGAATAAATAAACCTACTGGAGCATTTTATGGAAATATAAAATTCATTGAAACTACTGGAGGTGGTTTTATTCCCGAGATTTTTGATGATAGTGGTGAGAGAGTTTCAAACCTGAATACTTCTCAGACATCATCAATGAAGCTCGCTATAATTATGGCCATTATTACAGCTAATCATAAAAGAGGATATGCAGATAGGTATCCACTGATTGCAGATGCTCCGATCTCTGACTTTGATGCAAAAAAAGCCAAATCATTCCTAATTGAGGCATCAAATACTTTTTCTCAAAGTATTATTATTGTGATGGATTATTTAATTGATGATAGTACCAGGACTAACCGCTATTCGCCAGATGGCAAGAGGCTTAAAGATTTGAGAGATTCACTACAACAAGAAGGTAAATTAATAAATGTTATACAGTTAGATCTACCTACTGGAGTTGTCTCTACCAATCGGAAAGAATTATCGATAAACATTAAAGCAGTTGACTTAATATGAAGACATTAATAGAAAAATTTGAATCAAAAGAACCACATTATCCGAATGTTTACAGAAATTTGGTAGAAAAATTATCGAGAAAAAAAGAAGTAAGTACATCAGAGGGCACTGATGAAGAACAGTTTGAGAGAGGAAAATCCTTTGGTTCTTATTATGAATGTTATATGTACGCTGCTATTATTGGCATGAGAGCAAATAATGCATTGCCATTTAACCGGGCTGAAGGGACGAAGTTCCTTAAGATTGAATCCTGGAAACCAAAGCCGCTTACCCAGTATATATTTATGAGTTTATTGGCACTGGCTGATTTCGAGTTTGAACAAATTGAAGATTTGACTGAGGAACAGGCAAATGATAAAGCAAATGAATTGCTATATTTATTAGAAAGCTACGCTAAAGGCGGATTTGAAATTATTGAAAAGCAAGTTAAAGATGATCCAACATATTTTGAAAATACGTTGAATACGGTTGGGTTCCTTAAAAATCAAGACAAAAGGATAGCAACTTAGATGATAACAGTATACTTAATAAACTAAGGTGATTTCTTTAAAGGAAAATAGATGAACAATTGTAACAAATTGAGGACCTTTAACTTTATTTATTACATATTATCAGAATTATGGTGAAATATATAATTATAAAGTTGGATAAGCTGCAATGAAATCCGTTACAATAAAGTTTGCCAAGTTTTTAACCTCACTATTTCTTGTCCTTCTGGGAACTCTATCATGCCATGATACAACGTCAAAACTCGGAACCAGCGTTCCTCTTTGAATTTGCAACTCCCTCATTACAAGATATTCAACTGACTCTCTATAAGAGCTCTCTAATCCTGTGTATTCTCTTTTTTTAGGAAGAGGGAAACTTAGAAGTGTCATATCAAGAACTTTTTCTATTCCAATTCCTCTCTCTTGAAGAAATCTTTTTCTGAAAGTGCCTGAGGCATAAAAGTGACCCTGAGCCCTACCTATTGGTCCACAAGAATTGTTAGTCATCCCTATATATATGACCGAATAGCCTTTAGATAACCAAATGTATATGTATGCTGTATCAATACCATTATGGATATTGTCAACTTTTGTGTGTATCATTCATTTGATGAATTGTAATTAGGTGGTAATGTGTTTTCTAACTTTCTTACCATGTTAGCAAGAAATTCAGATACTATCCTTCGAAAATCCCATAATATTTTTTTTATTTGTTCATAATCAAAATCTGTTATGTTTTTGTAAGCGTAGAACTCTGAATCTGCAAGCTGTAACATAAGAAGATCAAAGGATATTTGGAGATCTTGGTTATTTGCATTATTCTCATAAACATATAATGCGAACCTATGAAGTTTATTTATACGTACACAGTTCCCCAAATCTGTATCATAATATGGTTCCCACAAAAGATTGTCAATTACTGAACTTACTCGAAAAATCTTGGAAAGTTCTGGGTTAATCTCTCCCTTAACCGCTCTTTCTTTTTCTTCAGTTGTAATTTCAACTGGTTCAACTACATCTTCGCCTTTATCCTGCCTCATCATTTTTATAATAATCTTGACTCTACTAGCCATATCTTGGGTAATTTGATCAATACGATGAGTAGATTCTTCAAGAGAGGGTTCTGTGTCACCAGGTAGAATCTCTATTTGATCAAAATCACTTAATATTTTATTAGCTATTTCATTTGGATCTCTGTTAATAATATCTCTTCGGATTTTACCTGCATTTAACCATGCATTCTTGCTTTTTGCTCGAGCTTCTCTTGTCACATCATTAATAATCCTAAGTGCTTCTTCTGAAAGAGTAAGAGTCGATTTTTTTACATCAATATTAAAAAAGTCATCTGCAGTATCGTCTATTGAAATCCTACCTCTAAATGCATAAAAATCTTGATCAAATGGTATTATACCCTCTAAATGCGATGCCCAAGAAATTAATCTCTTATTGCGATAAACATAGAAACCGTAATTCGCAGCTTCGATCATATATTTTCTCCTTATTTCAGCGTCTTTCGATTCTCCAAAATTCTTAATTCTGAAAATTGGCGGGTAAGGTAATTGAGTAATTTCTATTTCAGCTGTTATACTAAGTTCATTATCAAGAGTAATTGTTTTCGTTTTCTCTATCCACTTAACGTCTGTTCCTCCCCACTCATTCTCATCCAAATTCCCATTTAAGTTTGCTTCATCAATAAACAGAGGGTCTATTGCAGAAATCTGGTTTTCGCCTATAAAAATTTTAACATCTCTTTCTTGAATGAAATAATAATAGATTACTCCTGCTTTAGTATTTAATTCTTTTATTGTATTACTAACACTCGGATGATTATTCTTTCTAATCTCAGAAATTCTAATAATAGTACCTTTTCCTCCTGCCAAGTGTTGCTGAATTAACAAATGGTCTGTACTGTTTAAATCACATTCATCGGCTTTATAAAATGTGGTTCCAATAATTTTTGGTAAGGAAACTTGAAATTTGTTAAATCCATTTCCATCTGAAGAA
This sequence comes from uncultured bacterium, assembly GCA_903922465.1. Taxonomy (GTDB): domain Bacteria; phylum Bacteroidota; class Bacteroidia; order Bacteroidales; family CAIXTV01; genus CAIXTV01. Next base: position 11,976 of record CAIXTV010000288.1, on the reverse strand, counting down.
ATAATTTCTAAGATATTGCCTTGTGAAAAGGCTGCCGACTTTAAACCTAATCCAAATTTTGACAATGAATGCATACCATAGTCTTCAGATGAGGATCCGAGACCTAGGGCTTTAATGATACCCAACCTATTCATACCATCCCCATCATCAATAATTATATATTCTTTAATATTATTCCTTTTGAGGTCTGAAAAATCATTACGCTCTTTTAAGATTACTAATCTTATAATCTTCGCATTAGCTCGAATAGAGTTATCTATGATATCACATAGAGCAGACGATGTTGTATACCCAATTCGACTCAGCCCAAAAAGTAATCTTCCGGCATTTATATCAAGATCAACTTCCATAATTGTATATTCTTTTAAATGAAACAAGCAGCACATCCTTCACCTTCCGCTTCCCCTAAAATATCGAGCAAATATGGTGATTTTTGTTTAGCCTTACGCAATGTCCTTTTTAAATAATCTTCTTTTATTTTTATTATTCTTTCTGGCTGTATTAATTGAGCCAAACTCTCTTCCTGGTTCCAGGTATAACCATCTTTTTCATACTCCTGAGCCTGTGAAAATCGATCAGGATGCTGTTCATATAGCCAGACCCATTCGATTTTTTGCTGAAAAAAACAGAAGTAACAGCCAGAGCGACTCCGGGAATAATCACCTTTTTTGCCATTCACTTCAAATTCAATTTTTTTATAATATTCCGGGACTCCTACCCCGCTTTCTTCTAAAATCCGGAATATGTCATCCCGAACAAGAATTTCTTCATTATCTAATAATGGGAAATCTGTTTCTTTAGCTAAAGGGTATTCCGTGCTTTTTAGAAATTCAAAAATGAGGCGATTAGTTTCCTTTATTCCTAGGTCAAAAAGTAAATTCAATTTATTCTGCATTGTAAAAGAAGGAGATAATGGCTTTGAAAGCAGCTCAACAAAACGATTTCTTTTATTGCTTAAATCAACTAACTCACAACAAGAAATAGATTGATCAATAATACTGTTATTCAAAAATTTACGAACAACATCTTCACTCCAAATATTCCGGCGAAAAGGAAAGATGGATTGAATGTTAGTTTTTCGTGAAATATATCCATCTCGGTCTTCATCGCCTCGTATTCCAACATAGGAGATAACTTGATCAGATGAGACAAAATTCTCAAACGGTTCAAGCTTCAATTTTTTGGTACACCATCTGGAATTTGATGATGGTAGAAATCCACCATACATTGTTAAAAAATGGTCAAATGGTGAAATCGAACTATTCTCAGCTGCACGTAAATTCAGGATTTTTTTACCAAAGTAGTTTTCAAGATTCTGAATTAACTGATAAGTCTCATCTAGCTCTTCACCTGTATCACAAGTATAGTATTCAATATCGAGTTTTGGATATTTATTGAATAGGTAAATAGCTAAAGCAGCACTGTCCTTACCTCCTGAAATTCCTAATAAATGACGGACTTTGCTCATTGACCTAATATTTCTTTTAACAACCTTGTAAGTGCAGCAATGTTCAATGACTTATCATCAGAGAGTACTGTTTTAACTGATTCTTTGATATTCTCAATCTCTATTGTTTTTGATTTGGGCAAACGAACCATTGTTTTCTTGATGCCATTTATAAAAGAATCAAACTGAATACCTAAAAGTTCCTCTTTATCAGAATCAACAATTGCTTTTGACATTGTTGTAAGGCTATCAAGCTCCATAACCCATGATTTAAACCGGTCGTATAGTAATGCCTCATCTTCATCGGAAAGATTCTCGAGAGGTTTATTGACGACAGATTGGCTTATTGAACTCAGCCAAGCACGGCGATCATCAAGTGCGGATTCGATGCGTTGAACAAAGGTCTTTTGATATGGCAACATCAAATGAGATTTAACAACGCTAAAACGTTTCTGTAATTTAACCTTATAAAAATCAAACTCAACTTTCTCGAAAACAACCTGATCCTGGATAAACTCCTCAAAGCGATCTGCCAATCTATCGAAACTTGTTCGGATATCACGAATAGCTGATTGAAGCTGATCGGAATACTCAGCAAGTTTTTCTTTGTCATTGGCAAGGTCTTCAGAAGAAGTTCTGAGAGCTCTAGGAAAATCTTCAAAGAAAGTTTTTTCCGGATCTTTTGAGTCAACAATTGCTTGTCGAATCAAAAGAGCCTCTTTGCTCAGCCTCTTCGTGTGTTTTGAGTACTCGGTGAGTTGCTTATAAAATATCAGGAACGGTTTGATGGTTTCAATAAATGAGTCAGAACTTAATTTTTCTTTTGTTTCCTGATTTAATAGAACCCTATAGCTATTAAAAAGATCGAGCCGAACACCATCAATGTCAAAGGTTTTAATTTGATAGGCTGTTGGGTCTTTTGAGATTAATTCCAAGTTATCATCACTAAGATTAGGAATAAAACCATTCTGACTGAAAAGCGCAAACTCATCGCGTTTTAGGAATAAAAATGTGGGTACCCAAAAATCGATAAGTCCTTGCTTTAATTTGAAAGGTCTTTTCTGCAGATGTTCAATCAATTCGGTGATCTTTCTCTTTTCATTTTTAGCACTTTCTAAAAATTTAACAGAAGCTTCCCATAATGGACGAAATGAATCATTGGAAGGAAAGAAATTATTCAGATTAAAATCATCGCGGTAGGGAGAAAGGCCGTTTTCTTTCAGCAATGTTATAAATATTGTCTTTTCAGGTGGAAATTTATCCTGATCAAAACCTAAGTTTGGGTCCTGCCAGCTATTTGCAAGTGCTTTAAAATAATTTCTTTTTGCGGAGTGTGCTTGACTGGAGATACGATGCTTGTTTATTAACTCATTTTTAAAAACGGGAGTTGCATCATATGTAGTGAAACAAATTAATGACAGTAATTTGTTGAATGATTTTGGTGAATCAATCTCTTTTATTTCACCATTCCAAATCCAAACCACTTCGCTTTTTTCACCAAAAGTGGTGCTTTCAATACTGTGATTAAGCAAATTTTTATGATGCTGAAGTATGTTTTCTAACTCCCTTTTAGCTACTTTATCATCCGAATTTTCATTTATCACATTTTGAGTTTTCTCAATTTCCAAAATGTGTTTTTGAATATCCTTGGTATTAAGATAAAATCCATAAAGTATTGCCTCGCCCTGAACTGACGAAGCTTTTTTGATGTCATTTACAGTTTGATATTCACTGAATATCAAATTAATATATCCATCAATGTCACCTTCAGGTTCAAAATGAAGCGGAGAATCAGAAACCTCATATTTAAAAGTACGGATAGTTCCTTTTTCATAAGAATAAGCATTAGCAGTTTTATTATTAAATGTACAATGCCTATTGATCAAAGTTACAAGATCATTGCCTAAACTAACTTTATTTGCGGCTTCAATAAGAGCTGTCTGGATATCAAGATCAGTACCTTCAAAAGGTACATATCTTCTGCTATGGTTACGAAACCTAATGATATGTTTTGATGTTAGCTTTGCGATAAGTTCTTCTGGCTGGGAAATGTTCAAACAAACTAATGCATATTCGGATAGAAATTGTTTGCCTAAGTCTGAGCCTGATGCGGCAAAAATATTTAACAACCCTATCGTTTTAATTATCTTTGAAAAGTCGTGAATATTATAATCAAGTTCTCTTTCAACGGATTCAAGTGCCGACTTGATCGAAGCCCACAAAGCAAAGTCAGGATTAAAACGAGAATTTAGGAAATTATAAAAGTTAAAGTTTAGGTAATCGTAAACACTCGCAAGATTATAGAAATCTGCATCTACTTTCTTAAAGTGGCTTAAACTTGTATGATCAGTAGCCTCGAGAAATGAAAATAAAGACCTTTCATTCTGACCATATCTTTGTAATGCAAGCGTTAAAGTATTTGAAGACAAAGCATCAAGAGGATAAATCTTGGAATTGATTTCCTGGCTGTACCGCTCTGTAAAATTGAAAGCCCTCGTTTTTTTGAATATCTCATACGAATTAACAAGCTTTTCTTGTTCTATTTCGACGTTGACAGAGTCAGAAATAAATTCTGAAGCCAGAAATAATAATTGTTCAACAGGTTCATTAAATGGAATTTCGCGTAAACGGCCTTTAACTTTTGTCCATTCCTGTCTTTGATTATCTGAAAGTGAAAATCCATAACTTTCAAAGCTTTGATGAATAGTTGTAAGAAGAACGATATTGTTTGATGGATTACTGACAAATTCTGAAAGTTGCTGAATGAAATATAGCTCCTGCTCCGGATTGTTACTAGCTGCATATTCAAGAAACTTTCCAAATTCATCAATTTCGATAAATAATAGAGGTGTCTTCTTGTCAATATCATTATATCGGTTAAAGATCTCAGCAAATATGAATTCACTTTTTATATTGTAATTACTTAAGTCAAAGTGATCGACAAAAGCAGATTTTAAAGAGCAATAATTGCCAATAATTTTTATAACATCATAGGATTGATCCTGGACAAATCTTGCATTAAAATATGGCTTTTTATTTCTAAGAGTTTGTTCTAATGCTAAAAGAAATGAGGATTTACCTGTACCGTATGACCCGATTATATTAAATGACCTAATTCCGGCTTTGAAGTCCAAAACAAGTTGACTTACAATTCGCTGTGCATTGGGAGTTGGGATATAGTAGAAATCCCTGTCCGTATCACGAAGAATATTTATTGACGGCGTGAAATTATTTTTCATAGTATCTCCTCAATATTTCAATAGATGAAGGTTTGTACTTAAATTGTAGTTCTTTTATTCCTGCATGGTCACTAAAAGTGATAAAGTCAAACATATCGACAGACTCATCAATTTTATTTTTTAAGCCTACATGGTTCAACGCAAAAATAGAACCTGAGCTATCATAATCTTGTTCAATAGAGTTAAAATTAACAATTAGGTCATACTTAGAATTGTCGATAATAGTGTAAAGGAATATTTCTGGGGGGATGCTTTTACGCTCATTATTTTCAATATAGAAAATATCTTTCCGAACGTTTTTAAAACTGCCAACCGGAATTTCTTTCTCATAGCTTTTGAGAAGACCCAGGTCCGTCAATAATCCTGAATAACCCTCTTCAGTTTGAGTGTTAGAATTTTCGGCATAATACATCTTTCTAAAAACCTCAAAATCAGCATTGATTGTATTTGCATTGAAAGATAACGAGGACTCAGTTTCAGATTTTCTCTTAATAAACGAAACAAAATGATCATTAGTAAATTCTATTTTTTCACGTCTCAGTTCATTGAATATTAATGAATAAGTGGAAGCGAAACGATTTTTAATTAGTTGATAATGAAGCAACCATAATGTTGCTTCATCTTCAAGATAAGGATCAAACCCTGTTTCATCGTCAAAAATAACAAAAGCGAATTCAGTGAGTTTGTCATTTACATCTATAAGGTTAAAAGCCTTTAACCAGAATTTGATTGACGAAACCATATTTTTTCCTACTCCAAGAGTTACAACCGCATCTTCTGATCTAAATGATTTTCCCGCAGCAATGAAATCATAACCTTTTTTAAGCCAAAGTTGCCGACATTGAAAAGATTCGTGGCCGGAGAAAGTATATTTATAGCGAGTTTCCTGGTTAATTTCCATGAAAAAAAAGATAGAAAGGTAAGAATCGCGAAATTAAGTTAAACAAATCAATTAGATGATGCTAAGTTAGGAAGTTGCTAAAAAGAAAGTTTATTAAGGTGTAAATTTTTTCTAAAGGACAGTCAGTTTTAAAAGCAAAAGAAATTTAAAAACAATCGGGAAAATATGACTAGCAGCACTTTTTATACATTTGTTCAAATCAAATATTCAGACTATTTGACTGCTCATTTAAGGGGAATTAATAATTTTCATAAGCAGTTGTAATCTATGGAGATATGGAAGGAAAGTTGGCTTTCCATTATAAGTGCGTAAGACAGTTAAATGACCTGATATAAATTTGGGAATATCAAGAATAACTGAACATTGGTTGAGACGGAGGGGCGGATCGGGAAGTTGGATTGAGCTGAAAAAGGATTCGAGGGATAGAATTTCATGACCCCATGAGCCGGATTGATTGTTGTAGATTGATTTTTTTGATTTGTTTAATTCATCCAAATAGTATTGCCTGATATCTTAATTTTTATGAATGAAAGGCTTTAGTAGAGGAGGAGAATTGTTTACCGATGCTGATGGTTGCTGAGGTTCAAAGGCTGGGGAGAGTTCCCCGACAGGATCAGTTGTGTGTTTTGCAAATAGTTTGTAATCAAATTTTATGAGGTAGTCGGCAAGGTCGAGGCCTTGTTGGCGTTCGGAAGGGGTTGCATTGTTTTGTAATAATCCGGAAACTGTAATGTGTGCCAGGTGTGAAAGTTCTTTTGCCTTGGCACTCCATGAGTCGAATGCATTCAGATCGGGGAAAAGGGTAACACTGCGGCCGGTCAGGACCCTGAACTTTTCGGAATTCAGACCTTCCTTGCCTCCAACAGCAAGCCATATAAACTGCGGCAGATAGACACTTGCTATGATGGCGGTTTTTTCGCTTTCGACAATGGCTACAGGTTTGTTTTTGTCGATTAAAAGATGCTCGCCGAAGAAACATTGGCGGAGTTGGAAGTCTTTTCTTTTTAAAACAACATGTGCCCAGGCAATGCGGCTTACTGGCTCTTTTATTCGTTTTCCTGTTTTGGAATCGTAGAGCATGATCTTACCTGTACGGACTTTGCCTGAAGTGTCTACTTGCCAAAATATAGTTGCTCCCGGCCAGTATTTGGAGGTTGCAATAAAATACTGACTTATTAACCGGCTCGTAACGGTATTGCCGAAAAGGCTGAGCAAAAACTTGACAAAATTATTTTGCTTATGGTTATTGAGGCTGGCTTTGAAAATATCGACAGGTATGAAGGAAGTGGCAATAATTGGTGGTTCCGAAGGAACGGGTATTTGAAAAGCTTGTTGAAAGCCAGGCTGGTGTTTAGGTATCTGTGGACTGTTCAGAGCCGTATTGTTTTCGAAATATTGTTTTGGAGGATAATGGTACCCGCAGCATAGGCATTTGCCGACAATACCGGCAATGTACTCCTTCGTATTTGTATTGATATACCTGTTAAATGCTTTCTCCGTTTTACAGGAGGGACAGGTGTGGACACCGATGAGAGAATGCTGGCCACATGAGAAGCAACGACCTTTATCTTTAAAGCCCACATAGGGAACAAACTTGCCATCTTTGTTGCTTTTGCCGCAAAAAGGGCATGTTCCGATGGTGTTGCGTTTTGAGTTATCGAAAGCAGGTTGGATAGTGGAGGTTTCGAGGGTGTATTTGTAGGACATGGGGATGGGGGATTGCGGATTGCGGATTGGGGATTGCGGAATGCGGATTGCGGATTTCGGATTGCGGATTGCGGATTGCGGATTGGGGATTGGGGATTGGGGATTGCGGAATGCGGATTGCGGATTGCGGAATGCGGATTGCGGATTGAGAGGGATTATGGAATTTTACAATTGAGTGCCAGGAGGAACCTTTTTTAGTAACGATTAGTAACGTTGGTAACAGGAGTTACTACTTGTTACTGTCGTTACTATTTTTGCGGATCTTATTTACAATACGGCTGACTTTTACTTTGAAGCTATTGAATTTGCTTTCGTCGTGCGGCAGGGCTTTGGCAATTGCATAAGCCGAAATGTTGCAATCTTTTTCGATGAGTTCGTTTATTTTAGTATGCAATTCGGTTTTTTCGGTTTCAGTTTGCTGTTTGAGGTGTTCCCTTTCGCTACCAAAGTTGAGGAATTCGAACTGCAAAAAATTATAAGGCTTGTCGATTTGACAGACACAGACATTATCGGTATCGTAAATAATTTCTGTATTCCTTGACTTGATTTGCTTTAGGTAACGTAGTTTTTTATCGACATTGCTTTCGCCAATAGAGAAGGAGCTATCGCAGAAATTGATAAGCATTTTGCTTCCTTGCAGGTCGTTACGGGTTATAGGTTTGGACAGGTCGCGCTTGGGAGTGTGGGCCAAAGCCAAGATTGAGAGGCCGTATTTGCTTTTTAAGGCTTTGAGGTGTTTCATAAGGGGTAGCGCATCCTTGGCCTTTTCGGTTTCGCTGCGCAGGTATGTAATGTTGTCGATAAGGAGGATTTTGGCACCTGTTTCAACAATGACTTTTTCGAGGGATGCGTTGAGAAAGTCTTCAAAACTTTGGTTTTCGGGTATTTCGGAATCGGGGTTGATTTCGACACGGTCGAATTTTTCATCGAACCAGTAATGGTTTAAAAATTGAACCGAATACCGGTTTTCGAATTGTTTATCAGACAATTCAAAATCGAAGTAAATGGCTTTTTGGGCTGAAGCTTCAAGTCGGAAGCCATTTATAAATTCCCCTTTGGTGATGCTGTTGGCTATTTGAACCGCTAAAATCGATTTGCCGAGATTTGTGTCAGCAAATAAAATACAGAGCTCGCCCTCGAACCAAAACTCACCAAACAACATGCGTGGGACTGGTCTGGTTTTTGCTTGTTCAAGCCACTTGTTGGCTGACTTAACTTTGAAAAGTCCTTTGTTTTCGTTGTTTACGTGGAATTGCTGCAATTGGTTTTCCACTTCGTTTGTAATTTCCTGAATGCCTATACCGAATTTTTCGAACTCGAACCCGGGTTCCTGGGTTTTTATGGATGAATTATCATTGCTGGGTGGAAGATTAAATGCTGCTAATCCATAAGGGTTATCAGGGTCTGTTTGTTCCTTATTCATAAATTAAATGACTATAAATTGTTGGGTGGTTGGGGGGGGAGGCGGTGGGGTAATGTGTTAATGTGTTAATGCGGTAATGAGGTATTGGAGGCATGCAGTGGTTTGAAAAACTCACCCCCGGCCACTCTCTTAACCTCATCCGCCCTGCGGGCACCTTCTCCTTGAAATAAGGAGAAGGGAAGCGGAATTCTTTATTTTTTTGAGAGGGGTGACTTGCTGAGGGGGTTTTGGATCCTTTGTACCCCTCCGCCTGACGGCACCTCCCCTTGAAAAAAGGGGAGGGTTGTGCTGAGATTAAAAAACTCACCCCCGGCCCCTCTCTTTAAAGAAAAGAGAGGGGTGACTTGCTGAGGGGGTTTATTGTCCTTTGTACCCCTCCGCCTGTGGCACCTCCCCTGGAAAACAGGGGAGGGCTGTGCTAAGAGAGTTTTGTGGTTTGAGGTCAAAGGATGGAGATTTGGAGGATGGTTTTTTCGGTGGTTGATGGTGGCTGGAGTTGTTGGCCTGTGGCTTCGTCAACGGCTATCATACCGGGTTTTAGGGTTTGAAGGAAGGTTTCGCGGTCCTTGATGGCTTTTTGAAGGTCGGTGAGTTGGGTTTTGAATTCGGTGAGGATGCTGTCGTTGCACTCATCGAAAATCCATTCGCGTCGGGTGGTCTTGGTGATCCTGGCTCCGTAAGCTTCAAATGTTTTTTCTGGATACCGGTACACTTCATCGAGGATGGCATTTTTCAGTGTGGTGCTTGTACGGATTCCTTTTATTATCTCTTCGAGGTTTTTTAACCTGACTTCGATTTGTAACGGGTTGTGGTCGCCATTGAGGATTTCTTCGATTGCGGTGTGGATATAGTATTCGCGCTCGCGCTTTGTTGATGGGAATTTGGTGAAGAGGGAGAGTGGGGATTTCATAGTAATGTGATAATGTGTTAATTTGAAAATGTGACAATTGGAAACTGAGAGAATTGGAACATCCAGAAACTTAAGGCGTATTTTCAGTACCCCTCCGCCTGCGGCACCTCCCCTTGAAAAAAGGGGAGGGTTGTGCTAAGGGGGTTTTGTGGTAATGGGTCATACGGTTGTTTAAAAAACTCACCCCCGGCCCCTCTCTTTGAAGAAAAGAGAGGGGTGACTTGATAAGGAGATTTTGTTGCCTTTTGTACCCCTCCGCCTGTCGGCACCTCCCCTGGAAAACAGGGGAGGACGATGCATAGCAGGTTTTTTTAGAAGGGAAGGTCTTCGGGATCTTCGTCGCCGGTGATGATTGGATCAGGATCGATGGGGGATTCATGTTCCGGAGGGGTGACAACTTCGTTAGCTGGAACGGAAAGTTGCTTGTATTCCCTGGAAGACATAATTTTATCACGTAGGAATTCTGGAAGGGTGTCGAATACTTCCTTTGAAAAAGAATTTACAGTGAAGATAACCGGAACCAATACTGGTGCCGGGCAGGAAAGTCCTTTTGGAATTGGGCTAACTGAACTGATATCGGCACGGATATTTCCATCCAGTTTGGTTTTGTGGATGACGTTGAGCATACATGGTTTGCCGAGCAATTTCGAGACATCGAAATGGCTTGCTTCCTGCTCGGTAAAGGCTTTGCCACGCCAGGATTCGAGGAACTTGCGTAAGGATGCCTTTTCGTGGAGGCTGAGGGTAAATTCCTTGCTAATAACATAGGGTTGTTCGCCGTTTTCTTCTTTGAACACTTTGGTTTCGGTTGGAAGTTCGAAAGTTAGCCGGACTTTGTTGGCTTCTTTCTTTTCCCCTTTGTATTCATCGGGGATGGTGCCGATATGTATCATACTGTAGCACCTGGCTACATAGTTACCGGCTTCGACAGGGGAAAAGGATTTTCCGCTGGAGTTGGAGGATGCGATGATTTCCATGTTTTTTTTGGGGTTGAGGGGTTAAGATGTTGAGTTGTTGAGGGGTTGAGTTGTTGAGGGGTTGCAGAATTTCCGAGTTTCATTTTTAGGTGTACTACAGGTATTTGCGGATAAGGTTCTTTTTGGAGGTTGGGAGTGTGCTGGTGGGTGTAAGTGGATTGAAGGATTGGGCATCTTTGAGGGTGCGTTGTAGGTCGGAGAGTTCTTCGCAGCGTTTGAGGTCGTGGGGAGAGTATTGTTCGTGGAGCTTTTCGAGTGCGTCCTGAATAGTTTGGATTTTTTCAGGTTGAACGGGTTGTTGATCAGTTGAGGGGTCTTTCAATGTGAAGAAAGAAATTAGGGATTGGAGAAGGGATTTTGACATGGCAATAAGTGTTTGAGAATAAAACTTATGTGTATGAAAGTAATGATTATCTTTCAGCATTTGAACGAGCTTCAAATGTGCTGCTCCGGGTTGTGTTTTGCTCAATGAATTTCAGGACATCGGTGAGTTTGTAATAAATCTTGGCCCCAATCTGGATAAAAGGGATTCGCTTTTCGTCGCGCCAGGTCTGCGCCGTGCGTTTAGAGAGATGCAAGTATTCGATGAATTCGGTGTTGTCGATAAGGACTTCTTCCGGTCGCTTGTGCAGGTTTATTACCTGAAGGTGGATGGTGTTTACCTTGCTGATGAGATCTTGAAACTGATCTTTGGGGATGATGATTGCTTCCATATTCTTTAGGGGTTAAAAGTTTGAGGAAGCAAAAGAATATAATAAAATTTGGGCGAAAAAGCGTAAAAAGGGCGTTACGCCTATTTTATAATATAACTAACTGAAATTCAATATATATTAAGGGTAATGAAGAGAAGCAAATACGCCTTTTAAATATCAAATGCGGATTGCGGATTATTCGAAGTGTTCAGAAAAAGAGTTTGGCTCAATATGCTTTGGGGTACGTTATTTTGCTCCATGCCAAAGCTGAGAAAAAATAAATTAAAAAAGGCGTTTACGCCTATATTTAGGGTTAAACGCCTGATATACTGTTACTACTTACATGTTAACTTTGATTCATTTACGCCTTTTCGGAAGTATTAGGGAATCCGCCTGGCTTAAACCTCTTTCCTTCTTTTGGTCGCTTTTCGGGCCTGTTTATTTCAAGAATTGTTTGAATTGAGCGAACGGTTATTGGTTTTCCATTTTTATCGACAAAATTATTGCTAAAGAGTTGCGCAATCTGAGTATTGGTAGCAGAAATCACAGGTTTCCCGTCAACTTTTAATTCATTCAGAAGCTGAAAGAAAAAATCTGCAACGTAGTTAAGATTTGAATTGATACAGATTTTCTCAGAAAGCACAACCAATCCGTTGTCATTGCTGTTTTTTCTTGCGTTT
>CAIXTV010000287.1 GCA_903922465.1 uncultured bacterium | reverse complement strand
TTCATTATTCATTGTTCATTATTCATTATTCATTATTCATTGTTCATTATTCATTGTTCATTGTTCATTATTCATTGTTCATTATTCATTGTTCATTATTCATTGTTCATTGTTCATTATTCATTATTCATTGTTCATTATTCATTGTTCATTATTCATTGTTCATTGTTCATTATTCATTGTTCATTATTCATTATTCATTATTCATTGTTCATTATTCATTATTCATTATTCATTGTTCATTATTCATTGTTCATTGTTCATTATTCATTGTTCATTGTTCATTATTCATTGTTCATTATTCATTATTCATTGTTCATTTTCAATTGTCAATTGTCAATTTTCAACTTTCAATTGTCAATTGCTAAGTTTTTGGTGTTCTATTTTAAGTGTCTAGTAGGGTAAGATATTTAGGTTTTGGTTTTAGGGAGTAATTTTTTCTATTAATGGAAATTATACTAATGTTATTTATAAAATTTTTATAGGTAAATATCTTTTTTTTTCTGCTAAAAGTTTTTGTTTTTCGGGTAATTGCTTTTGTTTTTCATGAAAAGTGCTTAGACTTATGGAAAAAGCTTTTCTTTTAGGGTAATTTTCTCTTTAATTAGGATAATTTTTTTATATATTAGGATTAAATATTTTTATAATAGCATTAGGGATTTTTATATTTTGGAGAAGGGAGGGAGTTTTAAGGATTAAGGGTTAAGTTTTAAGGTTGGGGTTTGAGTTATGAGTGTTAAGTTTTAAGTGTTAAGTTTTAAGTGTTAAGTTTTAAGTGTTAAGTCGGGTGAAGTTTTAAGTTGGGTTATGAGTGTTATGTTTTAAGACGGGTGAAGTTTTAAGTTTTAATTGTTCATTATTAAGTTTTAATTGTTCATTATTAATTATTCATTGTTCATTATTAATTATTCATTATTCATTGTTCATTATTCATTGTTCATTGTTCATTATTAATTATTCATTGTTCATTATTAACGGTCAATTTCTTTTAATGAGTTTTATGGTTCGTATTATATTATTATCGTTTTTTGTTAGGCTGAGTTTTGCCATATACATTCCTGTGTTTAGCATAGTGGCTTCTAACATCAAACTGTGATTTCCTTTGGTTTGTGGTTCATTAATGAGCTGCTTAATGAGATTTCCCATAAAGTCATAAATTTCTATCTTCACATTTCCTTCGAAAGGCAAACTATAGTTTATGGTGCTGCTTGCATTAAATGGATTGGGACGACTGCTGAAACTGATTTCAACTGCTGAGCTTGCTTCTTGAATTGCAAGTGGCTCAAGCTTAATCTTTTTCATGCTCAATTGGGCATTGGGTATGACTTTAAACTGGGCATCGGCCAATTCGTTCAAGGCATTATTGGTCAACGAAAATTGTTTGCTTTCGTCGGCAATCCCATTGGCAAGGGTCTTGAAATGTATGCTAAATAGCTCAGCTCCGGCAGCAAAATATTGTGGACTTTTCGAAAACCATCCTATGCGTAATTCATTGCCCTTAACGGCCCAATCTAATTGTCCTTCGGTGGTATTCATCACCACATCTTCAATTGCCAGGCTTTCGGAAGGGAAATTCATCACCAGCGAAAGAGCTCCTATAGTATTTTCATATATAAAAAGAACAGGTACCTTATAATGTATAGTATTATTTAAAAGTAGATTGTTTTCGTAAACCAAACCTACATTTGAGCCAGCATTTTTAGAGTTGTTGTAACTCATATTAAAGTCGCCACTGCATAATCCATAAAAGTTAATGCTGGCATTGCTGCCTTCACTTAAGGTCACATTCTGTTTATATGGATTGGGATATGTAGCAGGGGGAGTCGATATTTGTTCAGTAATCGAAGCATCACCGGTTTTCCAGAATACCCATGCCGCATGATCTAGAGCCGTTCCATTTACAAAATGACTATTAATTTGTTGTGCATCGGCGGCAGCTATCAGCGGACTTCCTGTCCCAGTTACATCTCCTGCATAATACCTAACTTTTTCAATGCCATAAGTATGTCCGCCCCAATAATTCACCTGTGCAGCATCGGTACCATTTACAGCGCCTACTGACGAGGCAGTCGAAGTGAGACTTACATCATACACCCCCGGACAAAGATTGCTGAATTCATAATAGGTTTGTCCACCGGCTACCGTGCTTGTGGTGGCTTTTGAAACTCCACTCTGCCATAATTCGGCAGTGATACCCGAATTGAGCACAGTGTTTGCCAGGTTGCAATAATTTACATTCACCCTTATGGCTTGCAATTGCTTAACGGAGACTAGGGCTGTTGCCGTGCGCGTTGCACTTAGACAGAGATTGCTGTTTTTTGTTTCGGCATAATAAGTTGTGCTACTCGTGGGAGATACTGAATAATCTGCGGCACTTGCCGAGTTTCCTATGAGAGTGCCTCCAGTGGAAACACTATACCAGTTAATGGTATTGCCAGCCGAAGTGGCATTTACATTGGTGCTTTCTCCATTACAAATGGCAACTCCACTCGAAGGGGTTACAGCAGTTGGAACTGAGGGCAAGTCTTGAATGGTCAAAGTTTTATCGTTTCCGGGATTGCTGCTGCTTGCTAAATAATCGCCAAAAGCAGAAAAATCGGCTCTTATGGTATGTCCCCCTACACTTAATGCGCTGGGGTCATAGTTTACAGTTGCCGTTCCCGAACTAAGACTTGCAGGAGAACCCACAGAAGAAGCATCTATATAAAATTGCACTGTGCCCCCACCCGGGTTGGGTGATACGGTTGCGGTAAGATTTACCGAGGTGGTTCCGTAACAAGCTGCATTATCAGCAGGAGTGGTAGTGGTGGAAATGGAACTCAATTCTCCCAATCCGAAATTGCTAAAAGAAGTGAATGGGGTTGAATTGGTATAATTAGGTGTAGTAACATCATAAGCCGTATTAGAAGAACCATCGCCTTTAATCATTTTAACAGTTCGTGTCGGACTGAAACCTGTGCCATCCAATTTCAGGGCATAGCTAAATGCGGAGCCTCCACTTTGTGTAAGGGTCCAATATCTTGAAGTGAATAAATCGGTACTTGCTGGCCCCGTACCAGGAATGCTGGATTCTATTTGCTCGGCAGTCACCGTGCTTGTGCCTGTGAGGGCAGAATAGTTAAGGGTAATGGGTCTGTAATTTCCCCCTTTGCCAATAGCAAAATCTTTAGAACCCGTACCGCTGTATGCTCTGGCCAATTTACCATTTACATAACTTGAAGAACTGGCATTGGTAATTGTGCCGGCTGAGGTGAGGGTGAGGGTGTTGGAGGAGGTGGTGAGGAGACCGTTGGTTAAGTTTAAGGTTGAGGATACAGTAGCATTATTACCTAAGGTTGCTATGCCAGTTGAGGTTCTATTAATCGTAAAAGTTGCGAAATTATTTGTTGTCCCAGGGGTAGTTTGATCAAAATAAAGAGTTCCTAAATCACCAGTTCCACCAATGCTAAGGTTTGATGAGGCAGAACCTGTTAAACTATTTGTGGCTGACATAGAAGCTACGGTTCCGTTAAGAGTAAGGGTATTTGCTCCAATGGTGAGTTTGCCTGCTGTTAAAGTAAGGATACCGGAAATAGTAGTTGCTGCATTAAGATTAACTCCCCCACTAACATTAAGGGTAAGGTTGTTTAATATTCCACTTGCTGCAGTAGGCAATTCAACACCTGTAGTGATTGCTGTACTATAACTGCCATCACCATAGGTAACATTAGCAGATGTAGTAAAAGTTGGCACAGCACTTAAAGTTGCTGCAGTACGTGTAATAGTTGCCCCATTACTTAAAGTAAGATTGTCTGTTGAAGCTGTTACAGTCGCATTGTATAAATATAAATTTGCACTAACTATTAATGGATTTGCAATGGTAAGTGACCCACTTGTCGGTCTATTTATGGTAAGGTTTTGTATTGTTTTGGTTGCAGTAGATGTTTGATCAAAACACAAATCACCCATTGTTCCAGTGCCGCCAATACTAAGGTTTGACGAGGCAGAACCAGTTAAACTATTAGCCGCTGTCATAGAAGCTACTGTTCCGTTAAGAGTAAGGGTATTTGCTCCAATGGAGAGTTTGCCTGCTGTAAAAGTTGCTGCACCAGCAATCACAAGGTCATTGCCCAAGGTTGCAGTCCCAGTTGAAGTTCTGTTTATTGTAAAGGCTGCAATTTTATTTGAAGTTCCAGTGCTGGTTTGGTCAAAATAAAGTGTTCCTAAAGAGCCTGTTCCATTAATAGTAAGATTTGAAGAAGCAGAACCAGTTAAGCTGTTGGCGGCTGACATTGAGGCAACAGTACCAGCAAGAGTGAGGGTGTTGGCTCCGATGGAGAGTTTTCCACTGGTGAGGGTAAGAGTGCCGTTCACGATTAATCCACCAGTAAGTGAAAGCCCAGACGAATTGCTTAAAGATATGCTATTAACTGTTGCTGGAAATTTATTTCCCGTTACTTGCCCTACAGAGCCATTAAATGTATAATTTCCTGCTACGTTAAGTATATAGTTGGCAGCCGTAGGTGCACCAATGTTTATGCAACCCGTGCTTGCAGTAGTTGAAACTCCTTGAGCATGTTTAATGATCATACCTCCTCCGCTTTCAACAGTGAATTTACAATTAACAGATGTGTTTGAAAGGACAGTAGTTGCACTGGCAAACTCAAGCACCGAACCACTTTTAACATTAAGCTCAATCCCATTGGCAATGGTACCTCCTAATGTGAAGAGTTGTGTTCCGCTTTTAGTAAAATTTATAGTAGAAAGTGTATTAGCTCCAGCGTTATTGTCTAAAGTACCTCCAGAGCAAGTAAAGTCACCAGCTACATTGAGTATTGGAATATTTGTACCAGCGGTAGTTCTACTTAACTGAAAGTTTCCCCCAGTTTGATTGTAATTTCCTGCCACATTAATTGTGTGCAATGAAGTATTAAAAGCACTGGCTCTTACAGCAAAAATCCCAGCTTCCATATTCAAATTTCCCCCTATGGTCATTGTCCTTGGTGTTGCATCAAGATTCCCTAAATAAAGGAGTTGACTATTTGTACTTTGAATAGTAAGACTTCCATTAATAGTATTGAGATTGTTTTCTAAACCTAAAGCCCCACTTTGTGTTGTACAATTCCAAATCACATTTTGATAGGTTCCGGTTGCTGTAGGCATGGTACTGGTAACTCCTGTAAAATTAAGAGCAGAACCTGTATTCCATGTAATTGTTGGGATAATCCCACCATTAAGCGCATGTTCATATATGCCACCATTATCACAATAAACTGCTCCAGTACCGGCAATTGTTGTCAAAGAGGCAGTTCTTTTATAGGTTCCCTTTATAATAAAATCGTTTGCATCTGCTCCATTATTTACTGTTAGCGTACCTGCTGACAGTAGAAGGGTACTACCAGAGTTGATGGTCAACTGATCAACAGTTAAATCGGAAGAGACTGTGACAACATTAGGAGATTGTATTGCTATTGCCCCTGAAGTTGAACTTGGAATTATGCAAGTCCCTGTTAGAGTAATATTGTCAACAGAGGATGTGATAGCAGCAGGTGCATCAGCATAAGCATTTCTAAAACCAAGATAGTAAGTGCCTGAATTTATTGCTGTAAAAGTGGCCGTTCCAGTATTATTTGCCCATTGTCCGCTAGTTGCCTGCAATGCATTATATAATTCTGTCGCACCAGTCCAGCTTGTTGAGGATGTTGGAATATTCGCGCTAACATCAACTACTATTCTACTATTTGAAGATGTTACATTTGATGTTTTATAGTCAAAAGTAAGTGAATAAGTAACCCCTGCTGATAAAGTTATTGATTTGTAATACCACGTTCCATTTGATATTGTACCTGTCGGGTTTGTATATGACATCCCCCCGTTTCCATTGCCGGAAGCACTACCCCATATCCAATTTATCCCACTGCCTATTTGAACATTTGTCCAACTTGGGTCAGTTGTAAATGCATTATTATCTGTTGATAATGTAGTACCCAAAGCAACCCAAGAAGAGCCATTGTAAAATTCCCAAGTTCCTGAAGTAGTCCAATCGCCTGTTGCTTTTGAACGATAATCCCCATTTGCCTGTCCCCATACCCCCTGCCCGAATATTATATTAACAAAAACTATAACAACCCAAAGTTTTAGGTTCTTTAAGCTTGCTAAAGAAGATGGGACATTATTAATCATAGAGATGATTTTACTGCTATTATTTTTTTGTTTTTCTGGACAAATCGAAGGTTTATTTCTTAGCATTTCAGGGTTATTATTCACCTTAATAAGTTCATTAGCAATAATATTACTACTAGGTATTTCATAAGGACGATTCACTGAAAATGCCATCATATTAGTTCATCTTAATTTATTTAGCAAAAATATATCTAAAGTACAAGAAAAGCTGTAAGGATTTTCTGATTTTTACGTAGGATATGTCTGATTTATTTGTAAGGATATCCTTACGGGAAATCCTAGAGTCATAAGGGGGTTAAGTCGGGGGAAGTTTTAAGTTTTAAGTTTTAAGTTTTAAGTTGGGGGAAGTTTTAAGTTTTAAGTTTTAAGTCGGGGGAAGTTTTAAGTTTTAAGTTTTAAGTGTTAAGTCGGGGGAAGTGTTAAGTGTTAAGTCGGGGGAAGTTTTAAGTTTTAAGTTTTAAGTCGGGGGAAGTGTTAAGTGTTAAGTCGGGGGAAGCTTTAAGTGTTAAGTCGGGTGAAGTTTTAAGTTTTAATTGTTCATTATTCATTGTTCATTATTCATTATTCATTGTTCATTGTTCATTATTCATTATTCATTATTCATTGTCAATTGTCAATTGTCAATTGTCAACTGTCAATTGTTATAGTCTAACAGCTTGAATTTTAAGTTTTAAGTTTTGGATTCTTCGTATTTCGGGCTAGGTCTCTGATTTCAATTTCCAAACACAAAGGAGAATTCTCCCTTGCATTTGGAAATTGGAAATTGGAGTTTAAGTCTTTAACTTAATATAGTTTCTCGCATCAATTATTTATTATTGATGAGTTTAATAGTGCGGGTAATCTTATTATTATCGCTGCTAAGAGTGAGGCTTGCCATATAAATTCCGGCAGCCAAACTGCTGGCATCGAGTTTAAGCACATGGCTTCCTTTAAGCTGTTGCTCGTTAAGAACTAATCTTATTCGTTTACCCATAAAATCATATATTTCGAGGCTTACCTTCCCATCGAAAGGTAGGTCATAGGTAAAAGTAGTGGTTCCAACAAAAGGATTGGGATGGTTTCTCAAACTTAGATTGTCACTTACCTGAGGTTTTTCTTGAATCCCAATGGTTGTAGCATTAATAGAAGCCATACTGATGACTGCATTGTTTATCACATTATACAATTCGTCGGCCAATTCGTTTGATGGATTTGGAGCTAAACTAAATTGAACAGGACTTCCATTGCTAAAAGCAGCCGTTGTTTTTATGCGTAAGTTAAGGAGTAAATCCCCCGCATTCAGCACCAATGGATTCAGAGAATACCAAGCAATTCTGAGTTCATTGTTTTTAACTGCCCAGTCAAGTTGCCCATCAGTACTGCTAATCATCACATCCTGTATATCTACCAAATTGGCAGGGAAATTAAGGACGAGAGAAATCGCCCCTACCTTATTTTCGTTCACAATATGAATGGGTAAATTAATTTCCTGATTAGGTGCCAACAGTACATTGTTTTCATAAATCAACTCAAGGTTTCCGCCTGTCAAACTTTTTGCAGGTGAGTAGCTAAGATTAAAGTCTCCCGAAATAACACCATACATATTTTCGGTTTTATTACTACCAACTGCAAGAGTCAAACTTGGAAAGTCAGCATAAACTTCATTTTGGTTTGAATTACGTGAATACGTTGTACTAGCATTCCAGAAAGTCCATCCCGAACGATCCAAAGCTGTCCCATTAACAAAGTTGTTATTTATGCGTTGTGCATCATTTGAATTTAAAAATTTATTATTACCAGCTACATCTCCGGCATAAAACCTTACTTTTTCAATGGTATAAGTATGAGTTCCCCAATAGTTCACCTGTGCGGCATCGGTTCCATTTATGGTGCCGGCAGTGGAGGTTGCAGAACTTACCATTACGTCATAGGTCCCTGGACAAGTATTGGTGAATTCATAATAATCATGTCCAACTGCAGGAGTACTTACTGTGGCTTTTTGACTCCCTCCCTGCCATAGTTCAGCAGTGATACCAGAGGTAAGCAAAGTGTTAGCCAAATTATTATAATTAAAATTAAGCATGACAGACTGACGCTGATCAACTATTACATTTACAGAAGCTCTTTGAGTAGCCCCATCACCGTCGGTTACGGTGACATAAAAAGCTGTAGTCGTCGTTAAATCGGGACTTGGACTAAAGGAGGCTCCACTTCCAGAAGGATCCCAAGTATAGGAATATCCATTGTTCCCACCCGATGCGCTTGCACTTATGGTAACTGGCAATCCCGAACAAACAGGATTCACTGAAGATGAAACAGAAACAGCCAAATCGCCAAAGCCTGTATAGTCTGAGAAAGCAGTGGCACCGGTAAAGCTTAGCAAATTGCTTCCAATATTGGTAATGCTGAATTTTTCCCATCCACCACTATATTTATAAGCCTTAATGGTGCTTTCGGTTCCAATTATATCCCCGTCGACATAGGTAAAAGTAGCATTATACACCGGACTGGTAAAACCTGTTGGCGTGAAAGTCCAATAACGATTTATATAATTAGCATCAGTAATATTAGTCTGTTTTGAATTAGCTAAACTTAGGCTTAATGAAGCTGCACTCACAGTTCCGCCTGTTAAACGGAAGGTAGCAGGAGAATAGCTCCCCGCAGTTCCAACAGGGAACAAATAAGCAGTGCCCATGATTGCACTAATATTTTTCACCAACTTACCTGTGCCGGTATACTCAATATAATTACTACCATTCGGTGTTCCGGCTATAGCATTGTCGGTATTTAGAGTAAGGTTATAATCACTCAAAAATAGTTTTCCATGAGTTAGGCTTAGAGTGCCATTAATGGTTTGTCCAATTCCAAGCGTAAGGCCACTCCCTGTATTATCTATATCAAGATTATTGAAAGTCGAGGCCGAAGTCCCACCAATATTTTCAGCGGCTGTACCATTAAATTTAATTGTGCTTGTTGAAGCAGTGAAAGTTCCATCATTGGTCCAACTACCCGCAAGGGTGTGGGTAAAGGTCGAAGCATCAAAAGTGCATCCTGTTCCAATAGTAATGTTTGGATGAATCCCTTCAATGGTCATTGCGCCCCCAGCAGTTGCCGAAGTAGTGCCCATCATAATGAACTCTCCATACAAACTAAGAGCTGAAGCAGGCATGGTTTTGGTTCCGCTTCCGCTAAGAATAAGATTATGATAATTAGGTGAGAAATCGGGCAAGACAAGCGTCTGGCTTTCACCATTATATTCAACAAAATTATCGGCCATTGAAGCATCCCATGTTCCGGTTTTTGTAATTACACCTCCAATTCTCGTTACAGAATTGGTATGATTTATAATATTAGCACCAGAATTAATAGTAATATTATAGAAATTGGTTGTGCCATCTATTTCTGCCCCATTGCCTGTAAAAACAACAGTAGAAGTTCCTCCATTGAATGTGCCTTGATTCATCCAGGCATTGGTGGTACCAGCAATAGTTAAGGTTGGGCTTCCAGTTGTTGCGTTTAAGATTCCTCCATCTTTAATATCAAGAGCACCTATTGTTTTCCCTGTTGGTAAAACAGGATAATAGGCTCTTCCGGATGGTATAGCTACAATTGAAGTAGTGGTCGGAACTCCGCCCTCCCAGTTGCCTGGAAAATCCCAATCCGTTTGCCCTGAAGGACTCCCTCCTATCCAGGTCGATTCTCCACTGGTTTCATTAGTACCCAAGGTCCAAAAATGATCATCAGAACTTGCCAAACCTAAAAAGACTAAACCAACATTTTCAAATCCCACCCAATTATTAGTGGTATTATAATCAGTACGTCCATGATCGTGAGCTGTTCCACCTGCCACATGGTAATCAAAAAGGTCTAAATTACCTTCAGTAGCGCCATTGAGTTCAGCATCCAAATAATGAACATTAAATCTCAAGCGAGTTGCAGGAGAACCTCCCGAACGGGTAACATCCCAATAACGATGAATGGCATTGGTCTTCCAACTAATATCAGAAGTAGTTAAATATACTTCCAAGGTCACTGAACTAGGCAATGGCCCCACGGTAAAGTTCATTAGGGTATATTGGTTACCAAACGTATAATCCGTTCCTATCACAAAATCGGTGCGATTTATATATCCATTCACATCGCCTATACCTGTTGTTGTAGCTGAGGCTCCCATGTGAAGGATGTACTCTGCATCAGGCAAAAGGCCCATATATAAGGCTCCCTTGGTTGCAGAAGGGTTTACACTTTGTAAATCTAATATTCCATTCACAGTTTGGTTTCCTGCAGCAACTACCCCTGCTGTATTATTGACAGTTAAATTGTTAAATATATTAACACCCCCAATGCTTTGCGCAGTAGAACCATTGAATACGATAGTAGAGGATCCAGAATTAAAGGTGCCCGTATTACTCCAATTTCCTGCTACATTCACACTAGTTGAAGGAGCTGTTAGGGTACCAGTTATACTGAGATTATTAAATGAATTGCTAGATGAACCACTGATGGTAGTCGTACCATTAAAAGTTAAACTTCCGGTGGCTGCAGTAAAAGTGCCGCTGTTTTGCCAAACACCGTTAACACTTAAAGCAACACCTGCCTCTGAAGTTAAGGTTGCTCCACTTTCAATATACAGATTGCTTGCGGTGGCAGTTGCATCAATAGTAATGGTATTGCCGTTTGAAATAGTAATAGAATAAGCGCTGCTAGTAGGTGATAAAGTAGCAGGATTCCATGTGGAACCATCAGCAGAACTTTCCCAACTTGCAGACGAAGACCAATCTCCGGTAGTAACTGAACGGAAATAATCCGTTGAACTAGACAAAGCTTCACCAGCAATAAAATCGCTAAAAGTTGTATTTCCTGTAGTTTTCACAGTAGTTGGCGATGAAGTCCCCATAGCTGAAGCATGCCACGAACCATCATATCTTTTAATCAGTAGACTTGAAATCGTGGGCGATCCTACCTCATCTGTCGTTGCAATGAAAGTAAAAGTTGCATCATAAGTACCAAAGGTAACCCCTGAGTTCGTCACTGTCCAATATCTGTTTAGATATTTCGAATTATTAAGCCCTGAGGAAGTATAATCTGGATATTTCCCATCTGTATTGCTACAGCTAATATATCCTGCGTCATTGGTGGCTGTGCCGGCAAAATCAATAATGGTGGGTAAATAATTTGTAGCATTCCCAATTTCAAATATTATGCTTGAAGTTGAAGCCGCAATTCCTTTTTGCAAATTCCCAAAAACATATTTACCTGCACCAGCTCCGCTAACACTACTTGAGTTACCCAAAATTAATTTATTGGTATTGGTAGTTATCTTCCCAGCAGTAAAGGTAAGTGTCCCATCTATTCTTGCATCCACTCCATTTAAACTTAAACCGTCAGTATTATTTAGTGTAAGGTTACTAAAGTTTGTAAGGGTAGTCCCACTAATTATTTGCCCATAAGCATTACCGTTAAAAATAACTGTCGAGCTATTTGTAGTAGCATCTACTTTATTTGTAGCTGAAGTATTATTGGTAAATTCATCAAAGATATTGAGTGTTACAGGCAAGGTCTTGGTTCCTGAACCACTAAGTACCAGATTGTGATAACCGGGAACTGTGCCATTGGGGTTTGGAATATTCTGCGCACTGTTGCTTGTGAATTCAATGGTGTTTTCATTGGTAACAGCAGATAGAACTCCTGTACCTGTCATTGTGAGTACTCCACCTATTCCAATATAAGAATTGGCCGCGGGACGCAGTTTACTTGCATTGGCCACACTAAGATTATAGAAATTTGTGCTCCCACTGATAGAGGCAACATCACTTCCTGTTGTAAAAAATATTACGGTACTGTTTCCGGGATTAAATATTCCACCCGTTTCCATGCTCCATGCATCGCCCACAATACCATCTGTTATGGTAAATGTGGCTCCATCTGTAGCTCCCGAATTAAGGATACCAGCATTTTCAATAATAATATATTTACATGTTGCCTGAGGAGTTGCTCCTGAAGCGGGCAATGTAGGTTGATTTACGGTCGTAAAAGCATCTGGTATAATTACCCCATAGGATGTTGTAGGAGCTCCATTTGGCGTCCAGTTTAAAGGCTCGTTCCATGCAGTGCTTAAGTTACCGTTCCAGGTTTTGACATCTGTAAAAGTAGGCGCTATGGCGAATTGATAATCGCTAGCTGTACCAGTTGCTGTAGCCAATTCTACCTCAGAAATAGAAATATAGTTATCCGTAACATCGTAATTCGACCAACCCTGATCTGTTATTACTGCGGGTGACCCTTCTACACGATTCCAAATAGCCAGAAGACTTTCGTTTACTCCGTTTGCCAATTCGTTGTCTTTATAGTTAAGACGTACTATAGCTTTAGTTGTTAAACTACCTGAATTTGTCTGAGCAATTTCGTAAGTTCTATTGCTCGCATTGGCAGGAGTTCCTCCCCATGAAGGAGGGGTTCCTATGGTAACCTTATAAGCTAAACTTGTGAGCGTGCCCGGTCCTGATGATGCAGGAAATGTGATTCCTTGGTTTGTATTACCAAAACTATAAAACGTAGTTGTAGCAAAGGCATGAGTACGTTTTATAATACCCGAAACATCTCCAATACCACTTGTGCTTGCATCCACTCCCATATTTAAAATTTTAGTGGAAGCCATAGCCAGGGTTCCTTTATCTAAAGAGGTAGGATTATCACTTTCCAAGGATAGGATTCCATTCACAGTCATATCGACTGAAGACGAAACACCTGAGGTATTATTAATGGTTAAGTTATTAAACACAGGAGCTGTGCCACTGATAGTTTGTGTGGATGTTCCGATAAAAGA
>CAIXTV010000286.1 GCA_903922465.1 uncultured bacterium | reverse complement strand
TTTTAATGATGTAACGTCATCAAAGCAGAGCTTAGGAGGTAAAACCCTCATTACGAATCCCAGCTAAGTAAAGCGTCCCGCAACGCTTCCCCCAAATCCTAATAAACTACCCTCATTGCGAGGAAACAGCCTGATGCCCATAAGGCTGTAACGAAGCAATCAAAAACAAAGGAGATTGCTTCGGGAGGAACCCTCGCAATGACGCTCATATTATCATTTAGTGCAATATATTACCTTCTCCATGTCATAAAATTTGGTGTGCCGAAGGAATGGGGACTCGCAAAGACGTTTCAAATAGGCGGCTTCCTCCTTGGGACTTTGAATTTGAAATTTGAATCTTGGGTCTTTCCCTTCCTAAACGCCTAAACAGCTAAACCCCTAAACAGCTAAACGCCTAAACAGCTAAACGCCTACCCCCCTATCTTAGCAAAGGATTTCATAAACTGCACCCTTTCGAAAACAGCAGGATTTTCGAGATTAATTTGCGATAGCTTACCGCGGAACTCATCAATGGTTTTGAAGCTATGAACATCCATCCAATCATTTAAGCCAGTCACTAAGTTTGAAATTTCTTCAATACCCTTTTCGTAAAGCACCGAAGCCACCTGAACAGCCGTAGAGCCTGCCAATAACATTTTCACCACAGTTTCGGAACTCTTCACTCCCGTAGAAGCAGCCAAATCGCAATCAACCCTGCCCGAGAGTAAGGCCGTCCAACGTAATGAACGCGCATAATCATTCGAAGAACTGAATATTTTTCCTGTAGCAACTTCTACCAGGTCGATATTGATGTCAGGATTATAGGGTTTGTTAAACAATACCATGCCCGCAATGCCCATTTTCGAAAGATCAATAAAAGTTTTCACCAAACTCGATGAATAATAGCTTAGTTTTAGAGAAATAGGAATGCTCACATATTGTTTTACATCGGCAATGATTTTCTTATACATTTCATCATAATCGGCAGCAGATTTACTAACATCAGAAGGTAAAATGAAAATGTTAAGCTCAATAGCATCGGCTCCCGCTTCCTGAATTCTTTTCGAGAAGAAGCTCCAATCATAAGCCGAAACGCAATTAATGCTGGCAATAATAGGTATTTTCACATTCGCTTTAAGCAGTTTAATAAAGTTAAGATATTCGTTCAGCGTATGTTCTTTAGCAAAGTTGGTCATATAGTCCATAGCTTCAATGTAGTCGTAGCTTCTGTTGAGTAGAATGTCTTGTAGACCCTTTTTCATTGGGCCAAGAAGAGTGTCAGTACTATCGATAAAACTATCCGATTCGAAAACAATTTGTTCTTCGAAGATAGATTTCAGCACAACAGCACCTGCACCGGCTTCTTCCATTTGTTTAACATTTTCTAATGAGTCGGTAAGCTCGCAACTGCTTACAATGATAGGATTCCGTAGTTCTAATCCTAAATAATGAGTGGTTAAATTTGCCATGATGGTTTGTTAATATTGATTTTTAAAATTGTTTTCATCAAGATATCGCACTATAAATTGAGTGAGTAAAATTAAACTTATATTCATTCATGCGAAAAAAATCGGTGTTTTTTTTTGAATAAATATTTTTGGAGGTGATTTATAAGCTGATTTTGATGAAAATTGCAAGTTAATTGAGATTTAAATTTTGGGCTTCTAATTTGGAATGTTTTTAAATTAAGAAAGCTAAAAAAACTTAATAATGTAAATTTCAGGGGAGTAATATAAATGAGCCAAATAAAAAGCAAGTATTAATGTTGTAATTCAATTGACATTTGTATCGTTTTAGATTGATATTTGCATTTGGCCTTTTGAATAGTTGATTTTTTAGTATCATTGCAAAAAAATTCAAATAACTTATTTTTGATATAATATGAACAGTGAAAGCTTAATTCTGTTTTTTATTGTTGCGTCTGTTTTGGTTGGAGGAGCCCTAATCTTTTCGGGATTAGTAGCCCCCCGCTCAACAAACCCGCAAAAATCTGAGCCTTATGAATGTGGGATACCCACACAAGGCAAAACCTGGCTGCAATTTAATGTTGGATATTATCTGTTTGCCATCTTATTTCTGGTGTTTGATGTTGAAACTGTATTCCTATTTCCATGGGCAGTTATCATGAAAACCGCTGGAATAGCAGCATTTATTGAAATTATGATTTTCTTTTTAATTTTAGGCTTAGGA
The DNA here is from genome assembly GCA_903922465.1 of uncultured bacterium. Classification (GTDB taxonomy): domain Bacteria; phylum Bacteroidota; class Bacteroidia; order Bacteroidales; family CAIXTV01; genus CAIXTV01. The sequence continues at coordinate 21,581 of CAIXTV010000286.1, read as the reverse complement.
CTCTTATATGCCTGGAAAAAACATGCTTTGATATGGGAATAAAATCAATGAAATACGAAGATTTCAACGATAATGAAACGTTGGAGCTCTTCAAACAAACTGGTGGAAACGCATTTTTCACGACAGTAGACGCCATTATAAATTGGGGAAGGTCGAATTCGATCTGGCCCTTAACCTTTGCTACCGCCTGCTGCGGTATCGAAATGATGGCAGCCGGTGCATCGCGTCACGATTTTGCACGATTCGGAATAGAAGTATATCGCGCAAGCCCCCGTCAGGCTGATGTAATTGTGGTTGCCGGAACCATAGTAAACAAAATGGCTCCCGTTTTGAAACGTTTATACGATCAAATGTCGGAACCTAAATATGTAATTGCAATGGGTGCTTGCGCCATATCAGGCGGGCCATTCTATTATAATTCATATCATGTGATTAAAGGAGTAGAAAAAATAATCCCTGTGGATGTTTACATCCCTGGATGCCCTCCCCGCCCCGAAGCTCTGTTGTATGGTGTGATGCAATTGCAACGCAAAATCCAAACAGAAACCATGCGCAACCCACGCAAACAGCCCGACACCTTTGCTGAACCTGGAATTATATAGTTTTCAATTCTTTATAAAATAGCGAAATGAATAACGAACAATTAAAAGAAAAAATCCGTTCAATTGATTCGAATATTGAAATTACTGATGGACCTCAGTATGTAACACTGAGTGTAAGCCCTGCCGACCTGCATAAAACGGCCTTAATGCTAAAAACACAAGCCGATTTATCTTTCGATTATCTTTTTTGCCTCACGGGAAACGATTTAACGGATGCTTGTTCGGTGGTCTATCATTTAGAATCATTCAAACACAGACATTGCATAGTACTCACAGTGAAAACTGCTAATCGCGAAAATGCTGTTTTAGATTCAGTATGCGACATTTGGATTACTGCTGATTTTCACGAACGCGAAGTGTATGATTTAGTGGGAATCACATTTACCAATCATCCTGATATGAGAAGAATCTTTCTAAATGAAGAAGATTGGGTTGGATATCCATTACGTAAAGATTATACCGATAATAATATAGTTTTAAGGTAAGAAATTATGGAAGATCTTTTTATAATAAGCGATGCTATACAAGAAGAAGAGTATATCATCAATATGGGTCCTCAGCACCCATCTACTCATGGTGTATTGCGATTTAAGGTTTCCCTAAAAGGAGAAACTGTTTTAGGAGTTGAACCTCATTGCGGTTATATTCATCGCGGCATCGAGAAAATGTGCGAACGATTAACCTATCAGCAGGTCATCCATCTAACCGACCGTCTTGATTATCTTTCAGCACATATTAATAATGAAGCTGTCTGCCTCTTGGTTGAAAATGCGCTTCAAATTGAAGTTCCCGAGAGAGTAAAATATATCAGAACCATCTTAAGCGAATTATCACGCCTTGCTTCACATCAATTGTGGTGGTGTGCTTTCGGAATGGACTTAGGTGCATTAACTACCTATTTCTATGGCCTTCGCGATAGAGAACCTATCTTAGATATTTTTGAAGAAACTACAGGCGCACGTTTATTGCAAAGCTTTAACTGCCCAGGTGGATTAATGAACGATATTCATCCAAACTTTATCAAAAGAGTTAAAGACTATATCGTTTACTTCAGAAAAAAATTACCTGAATATGATGAACTTCTAACAGGTAATGTAATTCTACAGGAAAGAACTAACGATATTGGATTTTTAACTTTAGAAGATGCCATTTCTTATGGTGTTACGGGTCCTTCAGGACGAGCATCAGGTTTTGCTTGTGATGTAAGAAAACATCATCCTTACAGCGCTTATGATAAAGTGGAATTCAAAGAAATTTTATTCGATAAAGGCGACACCTTCCATCGCTACAAAGCAAGAGTAGAAGAAATGTGGGAATCGCTGAAAATTATTGAGCAATTAATTGACAACATTCCAGAAGGGGATTTTGTAGTTAAAATGAAACCTATCATCCGTTTACCTGAAGGTGAATACTATCAACGTGTTGAAGCTTGTAGAGGAGAGTTTGGAGTGTATGTTTTAAGCACAGGGGATAAATACCCATATAGAGTAAAATTCCGTTCTCCCAATTTCAGTAATCTTTCTGCTATCAACTTACTTTCAGCTGGACATAAAATTGCGGATTTAGTGGCCATCAGTGGTTCATTAGATTTAGTAATACCCGATATTGACAGATAATTTTTCAAATTTAAGTGTATAATTAACAAAGAGAGAAAATGACATTTAATATTTACGATCTCACATCGTTTAACCAATGGGTAGATAAAACATTATACGATAGCTTGCCTGCATTTTGGGCAATGATTATTGAAATGACTTTAATAGGAGTGGCTTTTCTACTGTTTTATGCTTTAATTGGTTTGTTTTTAGTGTATGCAGAAAGAAAAGTTTGTGCATTTATTCAAAACAGAGTAGGTCCCAATCGAGTTGGGCCTTATGGAATATTCCAAACCATAGCAGATTTTATTAAACTGCTAATGAAAGAGCTGATTCCAATTAATAAAGCGGACAAATTCTTATTCAACTTAGCCCCATTCATTGTTATTATTGCCTCATTTATGGCAATAGCAGCAATTCCATTTGGCTTAGGCTTGCATGCAATTGATTTTAACATAGGGGTTTTCTATGTTATGGCTGTTTCATCCTTAGGAGTTATTGGCGTATTGTTGGCCGGATGGTCAAGTAACAATAAATACTCATTAATTGGTGCTATGCGTAGTGGAGCACAGATTGTTAGCTACGAACTCTCAGTGGGACTATCGATGGTTACCATTGTAATTCTGGCTGGCAGCATGCAACTTTCAACTATTGTTGAAGCACAACGTGATGGCTGGTTTATTTTCACTGGACATGTTCCTGCATTAATTGCCTTCCTTATTTTTATCATTGCCAGTACAGCCGAAACCAATCGTGGTCCTTTTGACCTTGCTGAGGCTGAGTCAGAATTAACTGCAGGTTATCATACCGAATATTCAGGTATTAAATTTGCCTTCTTCTTCTTGGCTGAATATATGAATATGTTTATTGTAGCCTCAATAGCCGCAACTCTTTTCTGGGGTGGCTGGATGCCTCTTCATATTGGTGGATGGGCAGGCTTTAATACAGTTATGGATTACATCCCTCCTTTCTTCTGGTATATGGGAAAAACTATGGTAGTGATTTTTATTATGATGTGGTTCAAATGGACTTTCCCACGCTTAAGAATCGACCAACTCCTGAAACTCGAATGGAAATATTTATTACCTATTAACTTGTTCAATATCATCTTGATGGCACTGATAGTGTTGCTGGGTTGGCATTTCTAAATTCAAAATATTATTAATAGCGATAACAGAATATGAATTCTATCATAACTTATTTAAAAGAATTATTCGGTGGCATAAAGACCTTGCTCAAGGGCATGATGGTTACGGGTTATTATTTTGTTCACCCAAGATCAATCATTACTCAGCAATATCCTGAAAACAGGAAAACTTTACAAATGTTTGACCGCTTTAAGGGTCAAGTATCAATGCCTCACGATGAAAATAATCTGCATAAATGTACTGCTTGCAACATTTGTGAAATAAACTGCCCCAACGGAAGTATCGAAGTTATAAGTAAACAAGTTGAAAAGGCAGATGGTAAAACCAAAAAAGAACTTGATACCTATATCTATAAACTATCAATGTGTACCTTTTGTGGGCTATGTATAAAAGTTTGCCCACAAGATGCCATTGTTTTTACTCCGGAATTTGAACATGCCGTGTTTAATCAGGACAAACTGATTAAAACATTGAATAAACCGGGTTCTTCTCTTAAAGAAAAGGTTAAAGAACCAATCAACATCATTTAATCAAACGAAAAAGAACTTTATTATGTCAGGAAATCAAATTATGTTTATCGTTTTTTCAGCTATGATTGTGATATTCTCAATATTAACAGTTACCAGCCGAAAAATATTGAGAGCCGCCGTGTTTTTGCTTTTTGTGCTCATCTCTACTTCTGCTTTGTATTTTATGTTGAACTATCAATTTCTTGCAGCTGTTCAATTAACCCTTTATGCAGGAGGAATTGTTGTTCTTATCATATTTTCTGTTTTACTTACCAGTCATATCGACGAGAAATTCGAATCACCTGCTTTACTTAAGCGAGTGTATGCCGCAATTGCTTCTATCTTAGGCGCTGTCTTAGTCATCACTACTCTATTGAACAACACCTTTGTTCCAGGGACTGAAGCAGCAAAAGATGTCAATATGAATCTTATTGGAAACAGCCTGATAAGTTGGGGAGAACAAGGATATGCACTTCCTTTTGAATTAATCAGTATTTTATTGCTTGCCGCTATGATTGCAGCAATAGTAGTTGCCAAAAAAATTAAAACAAAATAAAGATGAATAACGGTATACCAATCGAATATTTTTTAGTCACTGCGACTTTAATGTTTTTTGCTGGAGTTTACGGTTTTATTACCCGTAAAAACCTAATCACTATGTTAATGTCAGTCGAGCTCATGCTAAATTCTGTTAATATTAATTTTGTAGTCTTTAATAGATATTTATTCCCAGGGCAATTAGAGGGACACTTTTTCTCACTATTTGTAATTGCTGTTGCTGCCTCTGAAGCGGCTGTAGCTATTGCTATTATTATCAATATATACAGGAACTTCCAGTCGATAGATGTGGAAAAGACTGACGAAATGAAGTTCTAACTTATAATTCATAACTCATAATCATGACAAGTTTTAGTTTTACAGTATTAATCGTATTAATTCCACTGTTTGTATTTCTTTTTGTGGGCTTATTAGGTCACAAAATGAAACCCATAGTCTCCGGAATTATTGGAACCTCCGGCTTAGCTATTGCTGCGATTTTATCTTATTTCACTGCCTACCAGTATTTCTTTAACACAGAAAAAATAGGCGGTGCCTATCAAAAAATTCTTGCGTTTAATACGGTTTGGTTGCAATTTACCGACAAACTTCACATCGACATGGGTGTTTTAATCGACCCTATATCTGTGATGATGTTAATCGTTATTACCACTGTATCGCTGATGGTACACATCTATAGCATTGGATACATGAAAGGGGAAAAGGGATTTGCACGTTTCTTTGCATTTCTTTCGCTTTTCAGCTTCTCAATGTTAGGATTGGTTTTAGCTACCAACATATTCCAAATGTATATTTTCTGGGAATTGGTTGGGGTTTCTTCCTTCCTTTTGATTGGATTTTATTATACAAAACCCTCCGCTGTTTCAGCTTCTAAGAAAGCTTTTATTGTTACTCGTTTTGCCGATTTAGGCTTCTTGATTGGTATCTTAATATTATCTTTTAACACTGGGACTTTCGATTTTATTTCATTAACCAATGTTAATGGTGCTGCTATTGCAACCGGAAGTGGTATTGCATTTTTAGGTCTTTCAACCATGACATGGTCGTTAATATTAGTTTTTATGGGTGGTGCAGGTAAATCCGCCATGTTCCCTTTGCATATTTGGTTACCCGATGCTATGGAGGGTCCAACCCCTGTTTCAGCATTGATACATGCTGCTACCATGGTTGTGGCTGGTGTATATTTAGTAGCTCGTTTATTTCCTGTGTATGCCATTTCAGCACCCGACGGACTTATGGTGGTTGCCTATGTAGGCTCCTTCTCTTCGCTGTTTGCTGCAGTAATTGCTTGTACTCAGTATGACATAAAACGAGTGCTTGCTTATTCAACCATGTCTCAAATAGGATATATGATGGTTGCCTTGGGTGTGTCGGGCTATGGCGGACATGAAGGTTTAGGTTATATGGCTTCGATGTTCCATTTGTTTACTCATGCCATGTTTAAAGCATTATTATTTCTTGGTGCCGGTGCAATCATACATTCAGTGCACACCAACTTAATGACTGAAATGGGTGGTCTTAGGAAACATCTTCCTATCACACATATTACCTTCCTTATTGCATGTTTAACAATTGCAGGTGTGCCTTTTCTTTCTGCTTTCTTCAGTAAAGATGAAATTTTAACAGCTGCTTATCACTCTAACAAACTTATATTTGTTGTACAACTATTTGTTGCCGGATTGACAGCCTTTTATATGTTCCGTTTATATTTCAGGATATTCTGGAACAAGGACACTCATTATCATCACACTCCACATGAGGCTCCTCTAACGATGACTTTCCCTCTTATATTCTTAGCCATTGCTTCGATATTCTCAGGTTATATTCCATTCAGTGAGTTTGTATCTTCCGACTCTTTGCCTTTTGAAACGGAAATAGAATGGTGGCCCATTGCTATACCATCTATCATTGTTGGTTTATTAGGCATTAGCCTTGCTTATATACTTTACAAGAAAGAATCTACTTTGCCTCACCGAATTGCTTCTTCTGTTAAGTTCTTTTATACTAGTGCATTTAACAAGTTTTATTTCGATGAGATTTACATGTTTGTGACTAAAAAAATCATCTTCAACTACATTTCCCGTCCTGTGGCTTGGTTCGACCGTCATATTGTGGATGGATTTATGAATAGTCTTGCCTGGATAACCAATGTAACTTCGGTTAAAATCAAAGGTTTTCAGTCGGGTCAATTACAACAATACGCATTTGTGTTCATATCAGGTGCTATTTTACTAGGAATACTTTTTATTTATTTATTCTCAATTTAAATAAGTGATGGATATATTATCATTTTTAGTTATTATACCGGTTCTTACGGTTTTAGGTATAATTATCGCAAAAGACCCCAAGCATACTCGAATCATTTCTGCAATAGGAATGGGTTTGCAGTTGATATTGGCGGCTTATTTAGTATTTGCTTATCTTGGCGAAAGAAATGCAGGCAATATTGCTGAAATGCTTTTCCGACAAGATTATATGTGGTATGCTAATCTTAATATTCACTATTCGGTTGGAGTAGATGGAATTTCGGTTGCTATGATTGCTCTTACTGCTGTTGTTGTATTTGCAGGTATATTTGCTTCTTGGAAAGTAGATTTTCTGCCTAAGGAGTTTTTTATATCCTTGATTTTGCTTTCAACAGGAGTTTTTGGCTTCTTTATTTCTTTGGATTTATTCACCATGTTTCTTTTCTATGAAATTGCGGTTATCCCGATGTATTTATTGATTGGAATATGGGGCAGTGGTCCTAAAGAGTATGCTGCTATGAAACTTACTCTGATGTTGATGGGTGGTTCTGCTTTATTATTGGTTGGAATATTGGGTATTTATACCAATTCAGCTCCTGATGGCGGTGCTTTAACCTTTAACATTTTAGAAATTGCCAAGGTTCACATTCCTATTGAAGCACAACGTTTGTTTTTCCCTATGACCTTTATTGGTTTTGGAATATTGGGTGCTCTTTTCCCATTTCACACATGGTCACCTGATGGTCATGCTTCTGCCCCAACGGCTGTTTCGATGTTGCACGCCGGGGTTTTGATGAAATTGGGGGGGTATGGTGCTTTCAGAGTTGCTATCTTCTTATTACCTGATGCTGCACAGGAATTATCCTGGATATTTATCATATTAACTTCAATTAGCGTTGTGTACGGAGCCTTCGGAGCCATTGTTCAGAAGGATTTGAAATACATCAATGCCTATTCCTCGGTGAGTCACTGCGGTTTGGTTTTGTTTGCTGTGTTGATGATGAACAAAACTGCCATGGACGGCGCCATCCTTCAAATGATTTCTCACGGTTTAATGACAGCCCTTTTCTTTGCTTTAATTGGAATGATTTACGGCCGTACTCACACCCGAATGATCAACGAAATGGGTGGACTTATGAAGGTGATGCCTTTCTTAGGTGTTGCTTATGTGATTGCAGGTTTAGCTTCTTTAGGCCTTCCTGGATTAAGTGGTTTTGTTGCTGAAATGACCATCTTTTTTGGTGCATTCCAACACACCGATGTGTTCCACAGGGTTGTTACTATTGTTGCCGTTTCTTCCATCGTAATTACGGCGGTATATATCCTAAGAGTGGTGGGGGCTTTGCTTTTCGGTCCTATTAAAAATCCTCATTTTGAACATCTCGAAGATGCAAAATGGTTCGAAAAACTTTCAACCGTTACTTTAATTCTTGCCATTGCAGCAATTGGGATTGCTCCATTATGGTTATCGAATATGATAGGCACAAGTTTACAGCCCATCATCGATAAACTTAGCATGATAATTCCCTAATCAATTTAATAATTTAAGAAATTCATTATAATATCAAATAACACATGAATTTAGAAAACTTCTTTTTAATGCGACATGAATTGGTTTTGACAATTATAACCTTAATGGTTTTAATTGCAGATCTTTCGATTCATGAGGATAAGAAATATAAAATCATTGCCCTTGCAACAACACTGTTTGCAATAAACCTCATCATTGGTTTCTTCCCATCCCTTACCGGAAATCTTTTTGGTAATATGTATAAAACCTCCGATTTGCAGTTGACCATGAAGAATATACTTAATCTCGGGGTTATAGTTATTTTGCTACAGTCTGTTACTTGGCTTAAGACCGATGAGAATAAACTAAAAATAAGCGAATTTTATTTGCTTGTCTTTTCAACCTTAATTGGGATGCAGTTTATGATTTCGGCTGGAAGCTTCCTAATGTTATACTTAGGACTTGAGTTGGCTACTATTCCTATGGCCGCTTTGGCTGCTTACGATAGGTTTAGGCACAATTCGGCTGAGGCTGGCATCAAGTTGATACTTTCTGCTGCAATGTCATCAGCGGTACTAATATTAGGTATTTCATTTATTTATGGCACAACAGGTTCGACTTACTTCGACACTGTTGCCATGCACTATTCAAATACGCCTCTGCAAACTTTAGCATTTATCCTTTTCTTTTCGGGAATGGCTTTTAAGATTTCATTGGTTCCCTTCCATCTCTGGACTGCCGACGTGTATGAAGGTTCGCCTGTGAACGTGACTTCCTACTTATCAGTTATATCTAAAGGTGCTTCGGCTTTCATCCTTGTTATTGTTCTTTTCACTGTTTTCAATTCTATTGCAATGATTTGGAAACCTCTGATGTATATCATTTCGGTTTTAACCATGACTGTGGGTAACCTTTTTGCCATTCGTCAGCAGAACTTAAAACGTTTTCTTGCCTTTTCATCCATTGCTCAGGCAGGTTTTATTCTGTTAGGGATAATTGGGGCTAGCGAAATTGGGATGACCTCGGTGGTCTATTTCATCTTCGTTTATATCTTCTCTAATTTGGGAGCCTTTGGTGTGGTTTCGGTTATTTATTATAAAACCCAAAAAGAATGCATCGACGACTATGATGGTTTATATCATACCAATCCTAAATTAAGTCTTGTGATGATGCTTGCTTTGTTTTCACTAGCAGGTATTCCACCTGTTGCAGGTTATTTTGGCAAGTTTTTCCTTTTCACTGCAGCCGCTTCAGCTGGGTACTATTGGTTAGTTTTCATCGCTGTGTTGAATGCCACCATTTCATTATATTATTATCTATTAGTTGTAAAGGCGATGTTCATCAACAAAAACGATCAACCTATAGCCTACTTTAAGACGGATGTTCCTGCCAAAATCGCATTAATTATTTGTGTAATTGGCTTATTCGTTATAGGATTCTACAGCACCATCTATCAATATATACAATCGATTAGTTTCGGATTATAGAAATCGATTTAAAAACATTAAAGAGCGGAATTGTTTACACAGTTCCGCTCTTTTGCTTTCTATTGCTTTAAAGTAGTGTTGTGATAATTTGTGATGAATATCGAATAATTTTTGAAGCATACGCCAATTTAACATATACATCACGAAATCATTTATATCTGCATAAATCAAAGCATGCGAGAAAGTGCTTACACGCCTTCCTAGATTAAGGAATATATAAAACCTTGTTTTTGCTTAATGCTTGATTAAGGACTGCATGAAAACACTTGTTTTTGCTTAATGCTTGATCAAAGACTTTATGAAATCACTTGCATTAGCTTATTGTTTAATCAAGGAATGTATGTTATCAATATAATCATATGCAGGATAATTTTGGACCATATACGAACGCTAGCAAATACGGTGATTGTAATTTATGAAGTTTCAGTATTAACTCTATTTGTAATCAAGTCGTTCAAAGTTGAGCATCACCTTTAAAAATATATAATAGCCACAAATTAAAGCATCGAAAATAAATGCCAAGATGTTACTGTTTATTTCTCTTCAAATATCTCAACCTGCATATCATCAATATAAACGTTTCCTTTACCCCTATTCCAAAAATACAACATTAGTTTGTCGTTTTTATTTCTCACTTCAGGACTTAAATAATCGAAAACTATTTTATTCCATTTATTCAATTCAAGCTTCATCATTCGCGAGTCGTAAGTGAAATATTTATAGGCATAATTATTATGATCGAAATATACAACAAGGCTAAAAGGAGCACTTAAAGTGTCGTTGGTAGGGTAAACATAAGCTGTAATTCTAATCCATGCATGATCCTTTTCGGTAATTTCGCAATAAGGAGCTTCAACAGCAGGAGTATAAATGTTGATGCTGTCGAGTTTGGCAGCAAAACGGCCCGAACGATAGAATGTTGAATCATGGTTTTGAACATCTTCAAAATCGAATTTCTTGAACATTCGCAAGCTATAATCATTTTTATTTGAAAACACCTCTCTGCCCCCAAACAAACGATTTACTAGCAATAACTTCTTAAGATTTGCATCGGTCGACAACTTACCAAAAGTTGCACAATAGTATGCTTTCGTCATGCTATCACCACTAATGATGCCCTTATGAAACTGTATAGTCTGGAAAATATTCAAAATAACACATACAGAGATTGCCACATACGCAATCAGCTTCGTAATTGTTTTTTGTTGGCTTATCCAGGTTAGGAAATAACCTAAAGCAATTGCCATTATAGGATAAGAAGGAATTAAAGCCCGTTGACTGAATGATTGCGCATACCACCAACACGACCAACTCGAAACAATATAAATATTCAGTATCAAATATACAAAAAGGGCATAAAAAATCGAACGGTTTTGTTTATACATGAAATAAAATCCTGCCAAAGCAAACAGCATAATTGGGGTGTATAAAAGCCATCCTTTTCGAAAACTAAACAAGACTTCCCAAATATAAGGATGTTTAAACTCAAAGCCTTCGCCAGCATTTCCGCCATAACTATTAAAAAGAAATTTACCTGCGAACAACTTCCAATACCCAAACTGCATCATACCAAAAGCAATAATGATAAAGGCAAAGGCAATTAATTGCCATTTATGCTTTAACAAATGTTTGGTTTTTTCAATTAAAGAAGCAATGCTCTTCACCCCCCAAAGTACAGGTATCATCAAACATATTATTTCGGAAGGCCTGCTCAATATGGTAATGCCACAAATAACTGCCAAAAGTAAGGCATGCTTGGTTTTGTGGGTCTGATGCCATAAAATGCTAAGCCAAACTAATAATGCATAAGTGGTGAATAGAAAATTCTGCGACATTGCGTTTTGCCCATACATGCATATATGCACTATATAGTTGGTTGCAAAAACAATACAAAAGGCGACAATAGCAGCAATATTGGCACTAAAAAAGTGAAACAACACTTTGAGTAAAGCCCAAATACCAATGATAGAATACAGCATGCCGCCAACAAAAATAGCATACTGATAAGGAGCCGAAAACCCATCACAAGTATAACCAAACACATAAGCAATTGCATGCCCAATAAAAAAGAAAGGAGCATAGAAAAACGAAAGCCCCATAGTGTATTTCATAACATATTGCCCATCGGGCATCTTGGAGGCTTGATAAAAAGTATCGGTATTATGATACTTTGCAATAATCGAATACACAATTGAATCGTCACTCAATGAGAGATTATGATAGATAAACTTAAATGGAAGATAAAGATAATAACCAAAGATATCCCACGATAAAATGTTTTGTGGATAAAAGAAAATATTATTGATAATGATAAATAATACCAACGCAGCGAAAACAATTTTAAAAAGATTTTTATTCATTCGTAATTGATTTAATAATGTTGTTTAACATATTGCCTCTCCTCCCTACCAAATAAATTCAGCTTTAAGTTGTGAGGGTATTTTAATGATGTTTTTATTCATACTTACATCATCAGTAAGCTTATTGTTCAACACATAAATAACATAGCCTCTCCGATGTAGGCTTTTAATAACTTCATTAGTTGGCATGAAAGCATACGCATTAATGCTGGTATAAAACATCATGTCGATGTTATATGGAAAAGGGACATTAAACAAGACGGCATTTTCAAGAGGAGCCTGAATATTGGCTTCAATCTTAAAATATTCGGGTTTATTATGAATACGCTCGAAACGATAATTATTCCAAACAAGCTGACTGCTATGTTCAGCCTGAAGACTCTCTACATTGAAAACATAATAGCCAAACATAAAAAAAACGTACACCCCAACAGTTAACGAGAGCATCCGTCCCATTCTTTCTTTTAACATAAGATATGTCATCTCAAAAACTGCAGCCATCATAATCACCATAAAAGGGAAAACAATAACCGTAAAAGCCTGCATTTTAGTTTCAGCAATGCTGTAGAATAAGATTGGAATGAGAATCCAGCAAAGAGCAGCAACACGGTCGCTTCGTTTAAGAATCAGAAATACACCTATTAATACAATGGGAATAAGAATATAATAATTGAAAGGGAAATAAATTTGTTTCATCATTTCTAGATGAAAATCCCATTTGCCCGTATGATTTTCAACAACCTGACTAAAGTGTCGGGCGTTTAACGCAAACTCATATTTGGCTTCAACCGGAAAACGTATAAAAGTATACACCGTCCATGGAATAAATAAAAGAAATGTAATTCCAAGGCTTTTTAGCATGGGCAAAAAACTTTTAAAGAAATGGGTTTTGTGAGTCCTGTAATCAATAAGAATATTGCTTCCCCAAGCTGAATACACCAACAAACCCACCAACCATTTTGTCAGGACTGCAAAACCTGCAAACACCCCTATCCAAATTAGCCAAATAGGCTTTTGCGAATGCAGATATTCTAAGTAAGCCCAGCAACTTGCACCAATATACATCATAAATATCACATCGTTTTCAGCCAGAGGATAACGCCCACTTGTGAGATTGTTAACGAAGAAGCTCAGCACAAAAAACAAAGAGGCAATATAACCCGTTGCCTTAGAAACCAATAATGTCCCCATTCTATATAATGCTGGAATAAACAAAATACTGAGGATTAATGTGGGCAAACGAAATGAAATTTCGTTTGCCCCGAATATCTTAATACATAAAGCACTCTGCCATAAAAACAAGGGTTGTTTATGAAGCCATATATGATTCGAAACCCAACTTGTATAGTCATAATCAATTAGAGGATTAACAAACAACATGGGCTTTAAAGGAAATTGCGCCATGTTTTTGGCCACCAAAGCATGAAAACTTTCATCCCATGTATTAATAAAGCCATCCAAACTAATCATGAAATATTTCAATGGAATAGCGGCTATAATCAGCAATAGCATAGCAAGCTTATATCTCTTTCTGTAGAAAAGCAAAGCCGATATAAGAATAAATAATATTGAAATGCTCAATAATATCTGATGCGTTATGCTGAAGTATGAGTAAAACATTTATATTCGATGATATATTTTCCGCAACCAAAGATAAAGACTATTTCCCAGTCTACCTTTAAAAATCTTTTGCATAAGCTTAGCCGAATTTTTTCCAATGTCAAGTATAAAGCTTTTATGGTCTTTGCTTAAAGCATCATAAAAACCATTAGCCTTGGCAAGTTCAATTGCTTCTAACCTTTCTGCATAAGTAAATTCAGGGGTTTCATATATAATCCTAGGGTTGATATTATGATAATGATAGCTTTCAACATCAGTCAGCAACTTCCCTTCTTGCTGTACAAAACTCCACAAAAGCGAATCCTGGTAAGGGAGTGCAGTGTAGAACTCCACTCCCGTGAGCTTTGAATTTTTAGCAAAAGCAATTGATTCCTTAACCGTTTCCAAAGTATCTCCGGGATTTCCTATCATAAACTGACCCATCACATCAATTCCAGCATCTCTAAAGGTTTGTATCCCAATTGAAATCTTCTCGATGGTAGTGTGTTTATTCATTCTATCGAGAACTTCATTATTAGCAGACTCAATCCCTATACTTACATTGTAGCAACCAGACTGTTTCATCTTTTGTGCTAAAATTGGAGTAATCCTATCGGCTCTCAAGGATGTACTCCAAATAATGTTTAGCTTTTCTTCAATTAAAAGATCACAAAACTCTTCTACACGCTTCAAATCAATATTAAAACTATCATCATTAAACACTATGGTCTTTCTGCCATATTCATTAATCAGAAGCTTAATCTCTTCAACAACATTTACAGCTGAACGTTTACGCCATTTATGAGTCCACAACGAATGTGAATTACAAAAAACACAATCATAAGGACACCCCCTACTTGTTGTTATACGATGCTGAGGATAGCGATTCAACTTAAATAAATCATAAGCAGGAAATGGAAGCAGATTAATATCAGAAAATATGCTTCGAGCAGGATTTTTTATCACATTTCCGTTTTCATCTTTATAAATCAAACCATGAACAGACGAAACTTCCCTCTTGCCCTTTTGGCAATCAATTAATTCCGAAAAGCTAAGTTCTCCTTCTCCATAAATCGCAAAATCAAAGGGGTAATTCTCAATTGCCTTTTCATTAACAGTTGATACATGTGAACCTCCCAAGCATATTGGAGTATCAGGATATTTAGTTTTCAACATATGTGCTATTTCAACTGCTTCTAAAAAAACCTGACTCGAAGCAGTAATGCCTATAAAGTCGAAAGGTATTTGATAAAAGTCCTCAATTTCTTTTGGTTTGGCAATGCGAGTATCCAGCAATTGAAAATGCACATCATCGTGCATTGGACGTGCATAAGCTGCTATATATCCTAGGCCTATATGTACAGCAGGATGTTTAAGTTCTTTGTTGGGATTTATAAGTCCAATATTCATTTTATAGAGATTATCTTCATCAATTAAAAGGTAAAATTATAGAATTCTTTCGATAAAACAATTCCAAAGTGCTAATAATGCAAATTCTAAACAGATTTTATATCATCAGATGAAATATAGATTTGATTTTCTGATAGTTTTTATGGAACTTTGCACACCAAAATTAAAATGCTTTATGAAAAATATATTACTGGTTTTGTGCTTATTGATATGCTCAATCTCTGGCTTCTCGCAGAGTGAACCCATAAAAATCGGAGGATATGCTCAGGGCACTTCTTATCATATCACCTACTTCGACAAAGAAAACAAAAACTATCAGGAAGATATTGAAAAGCTTCTGTCTGACTTTAATAAATCCGTATCGCTTTATGACACAGCATCCATCATATCAAGAGTCAACAACAATGAAAAAGATGTAATTCTCGACGAATATTTCATTATGTGTTTTAATAAATCGATGGAAGTTTCAAAAGCTACCGATGGTGCATTTGATGCAACTGTTGGACCCTTAGTTAAAGGATGGGGTTTTAGCTTTAAAAAGAAAGCTAAAATGGATAGCACTATGGTTGATAGCCTGTTGAAATTCATCGGATATCAACTTGTTGAAATAAAAGATGGTAAAATACTAAAAAAAGACAAAAGAGTAACTCTCGATTTCAACGCTTTGGCTCAAGGCTATTCTGTTGATTTGGTCTCAAAACTCTTAGAATCAAAAAAGATTACAGATTATGTTGTCGAAATAGGAGGAGAAGTTTATGCCAAAGGCCATAAACCCAATGGTGATCATTGGAAAGTAGGAATTGAAAAGCCTATTGATAATGCAGATGGTGAAAATCCACTTAAGGCTATAGTGAAAATTGAAAACAAAGCTTTAAATACTTCAGGTAATTACCGCAAGTTTTATATTGAGAATGGGATACGATACTCTCATGAAATTAATCCTAAAACCGGATATCCAGCGCATAATTCTCTTTTAAGTGCAACCCTTTTAGCAGATGATTGCATGACTGCCGATGCCTATGCTACAGCCTTTATGGTTATGGGACTTGAGAAATCAATTAAATTCCTTTCACAACATCATGAATTAGCGGCTTATTTGATTTATGCAAATAAAAAAGGGGATTATCAAATATTTGAATCCCCTGAATTAAAAGATATTGTTTCTGAAGCAACAGATGAATAGCTATTCGTTTTAAGCCTGTAAAGATTTAATTTACACCTAACACCAGATTACTTATTTAATACTACTTTAATTTCTTGTTCTTTATTGGTATTATTATCTTGAATCTTCACAAAATAAGTCCCGTTTGCGAACTTACTCAAGTCAATAATTTTTACCTTACTATTAGAAATGTCAACTTTTTCTTCATAAATAATTGCTCCAATAATATTCTCAACTCTTATTGTGCCGCTTAATGCATGCTTTACATCAATGTTAACAATTCCATTTGATGGGTTAGGATAAATACTCACACCTCCGTCTTCATTAATTGTTTGAATTCCAACACCACCTGTAGGCACCCAATCAATAGTAATTCCACTAAAGTTTGCATCTCCGGTTGGAGTTATATGAACTGCAGTAGCTCCTTTGGTAAATGAAAAACTTGTCAATAGCCAATGTTGTCCATTTGCTGGTTCAGGGGTACAATATGAACTTTCTATCATAACTTTATAAACTCCATCAGGTGAAGTAAGGCCACTTACGGCACCTTTCCCATCCCAATTAATGGTTTTAGATCCAAAAGCAGTTGGGCTTGTTGACGCAGTTCTTGTTGCACCTGTAGTTGCATCAATTAAATTTGAAGCAGAATTAGAAACCCAACTTGGTAAATGGTCGGTAGTGCTTCCACCCCAATAACGCATTTTGGTTTTAATAAAGGTTCCAGCATTGTCTTCAATCCAAACGGCCATAATATTTTTGGTTGCTTGCGCCGATGGTGCTGTTTGTGTATAAGTAAAAGTTAGGGTTCCATCTGTTTGAGCAGTAGCAATATTAATATTAGATATCAATAAGAGAAAAGCGCCCTCAATAAAGAATAATAAAGATTTTTTGTACATGTATTTAAGCATTACAGTGTTTATTTATCCGGCAAAAGTAGTAAGATATATATCAATTGAATGTTAACAATTCATAATTCAAATAAATGAGGAGTGTACATACTTTAATATCAATGTTGCTATTGTAAGATTTAAATGAACTACTACGCTGCAAGCAATAGGGTTTAAACAAAAAACCTAACAGGTTTTGAAAGCCTGTTAGGTTTTTAAATAAAACGCCATAATTAGCGGGGAATTAATCCCAAAAAAACTATTGGGGGAAGATTATTCCTTTATAAGCTTCTTGAATTCGTAGGTTTTACCATTTTCAAGTTTAATTACATAAACTCCAGGAGTAAAATCAACTGTTTGAACAATTGCTTTTTCAGTCATGTTGCCTTTGAAAACAAGCTGACCCATTGAGTTTAATATTTCAAAATTGGTATTTGTTGTATTTCCTTTTATTTCAATCACTAGTTGACTGGAAACAGGATTAGGATAAACATTAATTGTACTATTGTTTTGAACTGATTCAATACCAACATTAGTAACAATTAGAGTATTAGATGTATCAGAGCTACAACCACCAATAGTAACAATAACAAAATAACTACCGTTTGCTGTTACAGTATAATTCTGATTAACAGCTCCACTTATAATTCCTGTAGTTTCATTATACCATTGATTTCCTGTGGTAGCATCAGAACTCAGTACGTTATTGTTGTTAGAAACAACTGGGGTTGCAGGAGTTGCAGGTTGAGCGTTGATTACAATATTAGCAGAAGCTACTGAAATACATGTTGCTGCATTGGTAACAGTATAAGTATAGGTTCCTGCGACAAGAGCTGAAATTATTGTGTTTGCTCCAGTTCCAGAAATATTACCTGGATTAATAGTCCATGTTCCAGTTGCTGGTAAGCCTGTTAAAATAACATCTCCTGTTGCAAGTGTGCATGTAGGTTGTGTTATAGTTCCAACTGTTGGAGCTGCTGGTGTTGCTGGTTGAACATCAATAACAATATTTGAAGAAGCAACTGAAGTACAAGTTGAAGCATTTGTAACTGTATAAGTATGAGTTCCTGTTGCAATTCCACTGAGGGTATAAGTAGTTCCTGTTCCTGTGATGCTTCCTGGATTAATTGTCCAGCTTCCTGTTGCAGGTAAACCTGTAAAAACAGTACTTCCTGTTGCAAGAACGCAGCTTGGTTGTGTAATCGTTCCAACTATAGGAGCGGTTGGAGTTGCAGGTTGAGCATTAACAATAACATTAGAAGAAGCTATTGATGTGCATGTTGCTACATTAGTAACTGTATAAGTATAAGTTCCTGTTGAAATTCCACTGAGGGTATAGGTAGTTCCTGTTCCAGTGATGTTTCCTGGATTAATTGTCCAGCTTCCTGTTGCAGGTAAACCTGATAAAACAGCACTTCCTGTTGCGAGAACGCAGGTGGGTTGTGTAATAGTTCCAACAACTGGTGCATTTGGAGTTGCTGGAGCAGCATTAATTACCACATTAGTTGAAGGTGTTGAAGAACATCCGCTGCTTACTGTGAAATTATGAGTCCCACTTGCCAGACCGCTTACTGTGTAAGATGTACCTGTTCCTGAAATATTACCTGGATTAATTATCCAAGTTCCAGTTGAAGGCAAACCAGTTAAAAGAGCGCTTCCTGTTACTAAAGCACATGAAGGTTGAACTATTGTTCCAACTATTGGAGCAGCAGGGCCTGCTGGAGGAGCATTAATAACAACATTTGCTGAAGCAACTGAAGTACATGCAGTGGCAGTTGTTACTGTATAATTGTAGGTTCCTTGTGCAAGACCAGTTAAAGTATAAGTTGTTCCAGTTCCGCTAAGGTTACCTGGATTGATAGTCCATGTTCCACTCGCTGGCAAACCATTTAATATAGCACTTCCTGTAGCAACTGCGCAAGAAGGTTGTGTTATGGTTCCAACAGTTGGGCTGGTGGGTGGTGTAGGCTGTGCATTAATTACCACGTTTGCTGAAGCTACTGAAGTACATGTTGCAACATTGGTAACGGTGAAAGTATGAGTTCCGGTAGCAAGACCAGAGATGGTTGTACTTGCTCCTGTTCCTGTAATACTACCAGGATTGATTGTCCAAGTGCCAGTTGCAGGTAAACCTGTTAATAAAACACTTCCAGTTGCTAAAGCACAAGTAGGTTGTGCAATAGTTCCTACAGCAGGGGCTGAAGGAGCAGCAGTTTGTGAATTGATAACAACAGGAGCTGAAGCTACAGAGGTGCAAGTAGATACATCTGTAACAGTAAAATTATAACTTCCAACAGCTAAGCCTGATACTGTAGTGCTTACACCTGTTCCTGTAATAGTACCAGGGTTGATAGTCCAGGTTCCGCTTGCTGGTAAACCACTTAACACGGCACTTCCTGTAGCTAAAACGCAAGTAGGTTGTGTTATGGTTCCAACAATTGGAGTTGATGGACCAGTTGGTGCAGCATTTACAAGTACATTTGCTGAAGCAGTAGATGTGCAAGCAGCTGCATTTGTTACTGTATAATTATAGGTTCCTGCAGCAAGACCAGAAATAGTGTAACTTACCCCTGTTCCGCTAATGTTGCCTGGATTAATAGTCCATGTTCCTGTTGCTGGCAATCCATTTAAAATGGCACTGCCTGTTACAAGGCTGCAACTTGGTTGGGTTATTGTTCCAACTGCTGGTGCAGTGGGAGGTGTAGGCTGAGTGCTTATTACAATATTTGAAGATGCAACTGAAGTACATGCTCCTGCATTTGTAACAGTATAGGTATACGAACCAGTTATAAGTCCTGAAATGGTAGTACTGACTCCTGTTCCAGTAATACTACCAGGGTTAATAGTCCAAGTTCCGGTGGCTGGTAAGCCATTTAATATAACACTACCCGTTGCTAAAGCACAAGTTGGTTGTGTTATTGTTCCTGCTGTTGGTGCAGTTGGAGGAGTAGGTGCTCCATTGATAACTACATTTGCTGATGCAGGAGAAATGCATCCGCTGGTTACGGTATAATTATAAGTTCCGGTAGCAATACCTGATAAGGTATAACTTGCACCTGTTCCACTAATATTGCCTGGATTAATAGTCCACGTACCCGTTGCAGGTAAACCACTTAAAATAGCACTTCCTGTTGTTAATGCACAGGTTGGTTGGGTGATGGTTCCCACTGTAGGGGCAGCAGGGGCATTTGATATAGTAAGATTAGTACCATTATCAGCACCTATAGTTGCAGGTTGACTACCTACTACTCTTATTCTGTAACCAGTTCCAGCAGTAGTTCCTGCAGGTATGGTTGCACTGATAGTCCCTACGGCAACTCCTGCAAGAGTTCCAATAGTTACAGGACTTGCAAAGCTTCCGCTTGCATCTGATAGTTGAGCTGTCCATGAATTATTTGCATATACAGTTGTGCTTCCTGTTTTTGTAAAAGGAACACTAATGCTTGCTCCTGAACAAAAAGAGCTAGAGGCCAAAGAGGTAATTGCAGTGGTGTTTTGTGCTGCAGGCACCCATGTT
Source organism: uncultured bacterium (assembly GCA_903922465.1). Taxonomy (GTDB): domain Bacteria; phylum Bacteroidota; class Bacteroidia; order Bacteroidales; family CAIXTV01; genus CAIXTV01. Next base: position 991 of record CAIXTV010000286.1, on the reverse strand, counting down.
AGTGACATTGCAGTAAAATTAGTTGTACTGGTTGGAGTTAGTGAAACGCCTGTAGGGCCTTTTACAAAACTAACGGTGCAAGTATCTCTTCCAACACCTAGTGTTCCTGAATCATCCCAAGCATATTCAATACCTACTTTATAGGTACCATCTGCAATTAAGTTATAAGGAGTAGTTCCAGTGAGATCATTTCCAGTCCATGTGTAGGTAAGAGCACCATAGGTAGTTAAAGTAGACCCAGCCACTGCATCCACCACACTTGAAGTGGATTTTAGTTTCCATACTACACAATGAGAATTACAATTTGAGGAAGTTCCTAATCTGGTTCTGGTCTTCACAAAGCCATTAGCTGCAGTTTCTACCCATACAGCAGCAACATGCCTTAAAGTATAACTTCCACTGTGTGAAACAGGAGTTACATTAAAAGTCATGGTTCCTGCTGTCTGAGCATGGGTATCTTTTGTTATAAAGACACTTGCCAGAAAGGCAGTACAAAATAAAATTTTGAATAATTGTTTTTTCATAGTTGATTGATTTATTGGTTTTTGTTTTGTTATTTAATTAACAACAAAATTAATAATAATTATTATATTTCGACAAGTCAAATAATGAGATATATCATTTTAATGACTGATATTTCTCTGTAATTTCAATTCAATATCTCATTCATAGAAACTCCGTTCTTTAGCTCCGAATAAAAGCATTTCAAAACAATTCAAACATCCTTCTACTTATTTAAAATCAAATTATAGTCGAAAATTCCGAATACAATCATTAAAACAAAATTAAATTGAGTTTGATTGAAAAATACTTGATTATTTTTAATATTATGTAGTATATATTAATTCATATCATACGTGTCCGAACAAAAAGAAATTTCGGCGAGTTAGTAATTTATACTCCTGATTATCAGCCAGAATATTATATATAATCAATCAAAAGCTGTTCAAAATCTTTTTCATAATATTGATGACTGAACAGATTTGGAGGG
>CAIXTV010000285.1 GCA_903922465.1 uncultured bacterium | reverse complement strand
ATGGAATGTGATACTACTAAGCCTTTGTCTGGAGATAATATTATTAATGTATATCCTAACCCTGTGGAAGATGAGCTTACTTTGGAAGCAAAAGGTAATACATTGCCAATAGAATTTGAGATATACAACACCATAGGTCAGCTTGTTTATAAAAGTAGCATGTTAGAAAAGACCATGATTTATATGAAACTATTAGCTCCGGGGATGTATATAATTAGGTTTAGGAATAGTGAGAGATTGGAGTATCGAAAGTTTGTGAAGGAGTGAAATAAAAAACAAAATGATTTAACCTAACGTTGTAACTATGTATGATTTTCACGCTGAGCTCGAAAATGAAAATGTTTTTCTTGAAGAATTTATCTATTTGAAGTTAATTGAAGAAAAATATGACTATGCAAAAGATGAATTAGACAAAATAGACTTGAATGATAGTACTCTTGAGGTTTTTAATACACTTGCATCTGTAGCTCCTATATTTTTAAATTCATGGGCTTTAGAAGAAGAAGTTATCAGTTCGAGTGATACTAGTATTTTGCAAGAAATAGGAAAGGGCAATCTTTTTTTGGATGGAAATGCTGTGGCGGCTGCTTGTGTTATGCTAAATTGGGATTTGCCAGTACCCATTGAAGAGCAGAGTCTTTTGCCAAAAATCAACAAAATGCAAGCTTCATTCCATGAAATATACCCAAATCCAGCAAACGAAACTGCTACTTTAGCATATTTTTTGCCTAACGATAATGCTATTTTACAAATTACGGATATTTTGGGAAAAGTAATTGCAAGTTACATTATTTTTTCTAATGAAACCTATTTTAGTTTTAGTGTAAAAGATTTAAGTGAAGGAGTTTATTTTGCTAAAATTGAACAAAATAAGACCAAGTTATTTAGTTGTAAATTTGTTGTTGTAAAGTAAGATATGTTCCATTTGAATTTAATTTATGATGAATTAAAAAAGTAAATGAAAGTAAAAATATTATTCTACTTATTCTTTTTTTTCTTTATAGAAAATATATATTCTCAATCTAACTTTGTTCCTAATGCAAGTTTTGAAAATCATTTAGACTGTCCTACTAGCATGATGCAAATATATTTAGCATATCCATGGTTTGATGTTAATAGTTCATCTGATTATTTTCATTCATGCTTTTATTCTCCTTTTCCGATACCATGTGGTGGCGCTAGTGTTCCTAATAATAATATGGGTTATCAGGAAGCTAGAACAGGGCAGGCTTACGCTGGGATAGGAGTATATGCCTCAGGATGGCCCAATGGTGGCTATAGGGAATATATAGAAGTTAAGTTAATAGATACACTTAAATCAAATAAATTATATTGCGTTGAATTTTGGGTTTCACTCTCGAGGGCTTGTTTAAACTCTGAGCCAGATGGTATTGATGGAATGGGAGCTTATTTTTCAAAGGATACTCTGAAATACACTTCATCTGACACCAGTGCTGTTTTTAGTGTTGTTCCACAAGTATATAATCCTATAGGTAACATTTTAAATGATACAACCAATTGGGTAAAGATATTTGGTGAATTTACTGCACAAGGAGGAGAAGATTATATGACCATTGGTAATTTTATAAGGGATGAGAATTTGCATATTTATTTTCCGCCTGATAATAATGGGACTTCATACTATTATATTGATGATGTCTCTGTAATGGAATGTGATACAACAAAGCCTTTGCCTGGAGATAATATTATTATTGTGTTTCCTAACCCTGTGGAAGATGAGCTCACTTTAGAAGCAAAAGGGAATACTCTACCAATTGCATTTGAGATTTACAATGCAATTGGGCAACTTGTTTATAAAAGCAATATGATAGAAAAGACGGTGGTGCCAACGGCAAATTTTGCTGCCGGGATGTATGTGATACGATTTAGGAATAGTGAGAGATTGGAGTATAGGAAAGTGGTTAAATGCAATTAATAATTAACAATTAATAATGAAAAATCAAGGAAATCAAATGTTTGGGCTTTCTATTTGGGCGATTTAGAGAAGGGTGAGAACATAATAGATAGAAGAAAATTGTTTT
>CAIXTV010000284.1 GCA_903922465.1 uncultured bacterium | reverse complement strand
TTTTAATGATGTAACGTCATCAAAGCAGAGCTTAGGAGGTAAAACCCTCATTACGAATCCCAGCTAAGTAAAGCGTCCCGCAACGCTTCCCCCAAATCCTAATAAACTACCCTCATTGCGAGGAAACAGCCTGATGCCCATCAGGCTGTGACGAAGCAATCTCAACACCTTTCAATACATACCTTTTTTGTAAGAATTTGCCTGATGCCCATCATGAATCGAGGGGGACAATTGTTCTATTTCGGGGAGAGTTAGTTTGAAGGCGAAAAAAAATGATTATTTATTAGAAAAGCAAGATTTAAATTGCTTGCAGTATCTCAAAAAGGATATATAACAAGACTTTTCGCCACAAAGAGTTTATTAGTAATGTGTATGTTATAAAATATATTCTTGAAATATTTCCAAGAACAAATGCTTTAAAATCTTTCTTATTCAAATAATAATCAGTCATTAAATTCAGAAATAACGTAACATTAAATATCATAAATTAATTGCATATCATAAATTATATTTATCTTTGAATAATATTTAGCAAACAAATAAAATCAGACCTTATTATTAATCAAACTAACATCTATCATCATGAAAAAAAGAATGTTACTTTTTACTGCTTTATTATTGGTTTTCACTTTTGTAAGAGCAGCAAACTTTGAACGCCTCCCCTACACCATTGTGCAGCCCAATGGGGACACTATCAGTTGCTTCGTGTCGGGCGACGAGTACTCCAACTACATCCACGATGCGGAAGGATACACCATTATTCAGGCTGCAAACGGCTATTTTTATTATGCCGAAAGAAATGGAGAAGAAATTATTCCAAGTTCTTATTTGGTAAACAGCGTCAATCCCGCCAACACCACATTAAGCAAATGGGCAATAATATCCAAAACTGCCTATCTGCAAAGAAGGGCTGTGATGTATAATAACCCTACAAAAACCAATGGCACCCCAAGTTATGCGCCTCACTCAGGCACTATGAACAATTTGGTGATATACATACGCTTTTCAAACGATGCCGAATTTACTACCACTCGTCAGGTGTATGATGACAAACTTAACCCAACAACTGGCCTTTCACTTAAATCGTATTATAAAGAAGTTTCTTATAACAACTTCACCATCAATAGCACCCATTATCCTGCCTGCGCACTCACCACCAATTTATCGTATCAGGATTCCCACCCTCGCAATTATTATCAGCCTTATAATGCAACCACAAATCCAACAGGTTATGCAAACAACAGCGAGTCCGCAACAAGAGAGCATACGCTGCTGGTTGCTGCTGTAAACTGGATAAATGCAAATTCACCTGTCTCAGCTGCTTTAAATATTGACGGCGACAACGACGGGAATGTGGATAATGTGCTTTTTGTTATAAAAGGGAGCAATGGTGCCTGGGCCGATATGTTATGGGCTCATCGCTGGATGTTATATACCCAATTTGTTTATATCAATAGCAAAAGAGTTTATGATTATACCTTTCAACCCGAAACACAAGTCACCGTGCCAACACTTTGCCACGAAATGTTTCATGCACTAGGTTCACCCGATTTATATCATTACACAAATCAAGGCGTTGTTTTCCCTGTGTGGAATTGGGATTTAATGGAAAATGGTAGCGGGCATATGCTTTCCTATATGAAATGGAAATATTCAGCTCATACATGGATTAGTAATATCCCCGAAATTACAACCTCGGGAACCTACACCCTTAATCCTGTAACCTCAGCCACCAATAACTGCTATAAAATAGCTTCTCCCAACTCCACAAGTGAATATTTCATGGTCGAATACCGCAACAAAAGCGGCACCTTCGAGACCAATGTTCCGGGTTCGGGTTTAATAGTTTACCGAATTGATGAAAGTGCTACAGGCAATGCCGATGGCCCCCCCGATGAGGTTTATGTTTACCGACCTGGAGGAACTTCCGCTGTCAATGGAACACCTAACGATGCTTTTTTTTCATCCACAGTTGGCAGAACATCTATAAACGATGCAACTAATCCATCATGTTTTCTTCAAAGCGGAGGAGCAGGCGGACTAAACATATCCAATGTGACTGCTGCAGGTACAACTATTTCTTTTAATGTCACTTTCCCAGTAACCTGCACTCCCACTACACAGGCCTCCACTTTTACAACCACTGCTATAGCCAACAACAGCATGACTGCGGGCTGGACTCGCGGCAATGGTAATGCTGTTATAGTACTTGCCAGGGCAGGTGGTGCAGTGGATGCTAATCCTGTAAACGGAACCAACTATATTGCTAATCCTGCTTTTGGAACTGGGTCGCAAATAGGCGTTGGAAATTATGTAGTCTATATGGGAGCAGCTACATCCGTAAACCTCACGGCTCTGAGCACAGGAACCGCTTATCATTATGCTGTTTATGAATACAATTCAAGCGGGTATTGTTATAGAACACCTGCATTAACAGGAAATGCCACCACCACAGGAAGTGCTCCTTGTAACCATTGTGCTTCCAATGGTAATACTACCTTTAACACCAGCATTACTCTGGTGAATTTTAATATGATAAATAAAGCAAGTGCTAAGCCTGCAGGGTATAATGATTATACAGCCTACACCACCACTGTTAATAAAAACTCTTCCTACAACCTAACTGTAAATGTAAACACAGATGGAGATTATACTATTCATGCTTATGCATGGATTGACTGGAATCAGGATTGTGATTTTTTAGATGCAGGCGAATCCTATGATTTAGGTACTGCATACGGTGTTACAAACGGGGCTACAAGCTTGTCTCCCCTTAGCATCAATATTCCAGCAAGCGCCCTCACTGGCAATACCAGAATGAGAATTTCGGCTAAATACAATGTCGCCCCTACTTGCTGTGAAACCGATTTCGATGGAGAAGTAGAAGATTACACTGTGCAAATTTCGGCATCTACGTGTGCTCCACCATCAATTCAAGCCACGGCTTTAACAACTAGTGCTATCACCAATAACTCAATAAGTGTTGGATGTACCAGAGGCAATGGAAATACGATTTTAGTGCTTGCACATTTGGGAAGTGCCGTAAATGCCGACCCTGTTGATGGCAACACCTACACAGCCAGTGCCATTTTCGGAAATGGTTCTCAAATTGGCAACGGAAATTATGTAGTTTATAATGGAAGCGGCAATTCGGTAAATGTTAGCGGCTTGGCCGTGGGAACTAACTATTATTTTGCTGTATATGAAGTTAGCTTGACAAATTGTTATAAATCGCCAGCCTTAACAGGAAATGCAAGCACTACGGGGACTCCTCCTGCAACATGCGACACCCTCACTAACTTAGTTGCCACTGACAATCTGACCTATTATATTTTCACTTCACCTGATTGGGGTTTTTGGACAGGACATAACTCATACAGTGTCACCGAATATGCTGAATATTACTCAGGCGTTTCTAACCCTACGATAACAGGTCTTGAAGTTTTTGTATATGATTCATACAGTGGAGGCGTTGGAGGCAACCATAAAGTCACTTTTAAAATTTATGCAGGAGGTGGAACAAGTCCAGGTGCAGTTTTAGGGACCAAGGATGTTATGATGAGTTCCCTTACTCCCATTGCAATAAATCACATTCAATTTGATAGTCCTATTTTAATAACAGGAATAGATGTTTTTGTAGGCTATCAAATATATTACAATACACCTGCCGACACCTTCTCAGTTGTTCAGGCTGTTAGCCGACCCGACTTTACTAATTCCGGGTATATTAAATACGGAGCAAACTGGTTATCTTTCCCCGATGCAAGCACTTATTCACTTTATTCAGCTATTGATATTTCCCCAATAGTTTGTCCTAATTGTGCTCCGCCTTCTGCTCCTATTGTAGGCACCATAACTCAGCCAACTTGTATTTCGGCAAGTGGAAGTGTTGTATTAAGTGGCTTGCCTGCCATTGGAACATGGACTTTAACCAGGACTCCGGGAGGAACCACTACAATAGGAAGCGGTACTTCAACCACATTAAGCGGAATTGCCCCTGGCACTTATACTTATGTTGTTACTAATGCATCCTCATGCATGTCGGTTTCTTCTGCCAATATCATTATTAATTCACTCCCCTCTCCCCCTAACACTCCAACGGTTGGAAATATCACTCAACCCAGCTGTATTTTAGCCACGGGGAGTGTGGTATTAAACGACCTTCCTTCCGCAGGAAGCTGGACATTAACACGATCGCCGGGAGGAACAACGACAACTGGCACAGGAAGCAGCACAACCCTTTCGGGACTTGTTGCTGGAACTTATTCTTATACGGTTACCAATTCATTATCTTGCATTTCTGTTGCATCAGCATCTATTGTTATTAATTCCCAACCATCAACTCCAACAGCACCCGTGATTGGAATTACAACTCAACCGACTTGTTCTGTTTCAACGGGAAGTGTTGTCCTTAACGGATTACCTTCAAGCGGAAGCTGGACACTTACACAAAGTCCAGGAGGAAATACTACCACTGGAACAGGAACAAGCTCAACAATTACAGGTCTTGCATCCGGAACTTATACTTTTACGGTTAGTAACTCTTCTTCATGCACCTCCCCCGCTTCAGCCAATGTCATCATCAATATACAACCAACAACACCCACTGCTCCTATTGTTGGAGCAATTACTCAACCCACTTGTGTTGCCCCAACGGCAAATGTAACTTTAAATGGTCTGCCTGCTTCGGGCACCTGGACATTGACAAGAAGTCCGGGAGGAATCACAACAACAGGCACAGGAATTAGCTCTACTGTTACAGGACTTGCTGCTGGAACCTACTCTTGGACAGTAACCAATGCCTCAACTTGTGTTTCACTTCCATCTGCAACGGTAGTCATCAATGCTCCACCCTCGGCTCCTACTGCACCCATAGTCGGAAGCATCACTCAACCCACTTGCATACTTGCAACGGGTAGTGTAATATTAAACGGATTGCCTGCAACTGGAAACTGGACATTAAGCAGAAGCCCAGGGGGAATTACGACTACTGGGTCGGGTGCATCAACAACTATTACAGGTCTTGCTGCAGGAACCTACACCTACACCGTAACCAACAATCTGGCCTGTACTTCGATTGCATCATCTAATGTGCTCATCAATGCTCAACCGGCCACACCAACTGCTCCTATTATAGGAAGCATCACCCAGCCAAGCTGTGTATTAGCTTCAGGAAGTGTTATTTTAAATGGTTTACCAGCAACAGGAAGCTGGACTTTAACCCGTAGCCCGGGAGGAACCACCTCAACAGGAACGGGAAGTAGTTATACTGTATCAGGACTTGCTGCAGGAACTTATACTTATACGGTAAGTAATGCAAACTGTACTTCTGTAGCTTCTTCCAACATTGTAATTAATACTCAACCCCCTACTCCCAGCATAAACAATCAAACAACCTCAATGTTAACAGGAACAAGCTTCACAGTTAGTCCAACAGGAGTACCTTTGGGCACTACTTACACCTGGACAACTCCTACTTATTCAGGAGGTGTTAGTGGTGGCACTGCACAAAACGTTGCTCAAACAAACATTAGTGGCAACTTGTCCATTCCTTCAGGGATAGGAACAGCTACCTATATTGTTACGCCAACAAGTGGATCGTGTGTTGGGAATACTTTTACTGTAACCGTAACAGTTTATTTCTCATGCATGCCAGTGAGTGTAGGAACACAGCCTAATAATATAAATATGTGCGCATCAACAGGCAATGCATCGATTAGTGTTCTTGCAAATGGAACAGCTCCTTTCGTTTATCAATGGCAATATTATAATGGTAGTAGCTGGGTAAATGTATCAAATGGTGTCCCTTCGGGTGTCATTTATTCGAATACAATTCCACAAACTCTTAATATCTCGGGAATAAGCACTGCAGGGAGTTATCAATATCAATGCTATATTACCAATTGTAGTGGTGGTGGAAATGCGACATCGGCTGCAGTCACACTAACTGTTGACCCATCGCCAACTACTCCAACAATAGGACCCATTACTCAACCTAGTTGTATTGTAACAACAGGAAGTGTTTTTCTTTATGATTTGCCGGCTTCGGGAGGTTGGACTTTAACTCAAACTCCAGGGGGGACAACTTCTACAGGAACAGGAACAGGAGTAACTATTACAGGATTAGCCCCCGGAACCTATACTTTCGTGGTCACAAATGCTTCGGGATGCATATCATCTTCTTCTGCAAGTGTTGTTATTGATGCTGTTCCAACTGTACCAACGGCTCCAACCGTGGGGCCTATAACTCAACCCACAATTTCAACTCCAACAGCTAGTGTATTCTTATATGATTTACCAATGCCAGGAACCTGGACTTTAACACAAAGCCCGGGTGGGACAATTACCACAGGAACAGGCACAGGAACAACCTTAAATGGATTGGCACCGGGAACATATACTTTTACTGTTACTAATGCTTCAGGATGTAGTTCTTTGCCATCGGCGAATGTTGTCATAAACATCCCTCAACCACCAACTCCTACAATTACTTTAGTTAGCAATGTTTTACATTCTGATGCTACTGCAGGAAATCAATGGTATAACCAAAACGGGATAATTAGCGGAGCCATAAATCAGGATCATATTCCTCTGATAAATGGCGATTATCATGTTGTTGTCACGCTAAACGGATATAGTTCTAATCCATCAAATATCATTCAAATTACTGACGCTGGCGTGGCGAATGAATTGGGTAATACGGCGATTAAAGTGTATCCTAATCCGGTTTCTAATGAATTGATTATTGAGATAAAGGGCAACTCTCAACCTATTAATTTCGAAATATTAAATTCGATAGGTCAAATGGTATTTAAAGGGAAGGTATTGGAAAAAGAAATTATCCAAACCTCGGGTTTCTCAAATGGCATCTACCTCATAAAGCTTGAGAACGGAAAGTCGTTTGAGTTTAAGAAAATCATTAAGCAATAGATAAATAACTAGCTAAATTCATTAATCTGAGAAGAGAGAATATTCAAAATTAGTTCTGAATATTCTTTCTTTAAGGATGAGCTAAAAGAATTAATTTTTGTGGTTCACAGGCATAATCTGAATACTTTCATTATACCATAAACTTGTAGGCTTATTCAATTTATTTTATCCTTAATCTTTAGGTTGGTTTCTTCTTGATAATTGCTTTTGCAAGTAAATCTTCACTTTTTCTGAGTTGAAAGGTTGAAGTATTTCTTTCTAAAAATAATAAGCGTAGGGAATATCGATTTTTCTTTCTTAATACTAATTACCCGAACTCAGGTTACTAATATTTAGGATAATGTTGTAAACCGAAATTAAGCTTTAAAAACTGAGAGATTAAATCGAAATCGCTTACCCCTCTTTGAAAATTAGGCTTATGTGTAATTTGGACTGAAGAAGTATTGATCATATTTTAGAATTTCGAGATGTGTTTTATTAAATGCTGTAATTTTGGAAATTGCTATGAAATAAGTTCATCAAAAATCAACATCAAAATGCAAACTAAAAAGAACGCTACTTCCCTACTTAAACTATGCTTTACTTTAATATATATTCTCATTTTCCCGGCACTAATTCTACTACTTTCGGGAGATTGGCTATGGTTAGAAGGCTGGATATTTAGTGTTTGGTTTATTATTTTATGCTTTAGCACTATAATCTTTTTGTATATAAAAGACCCGGCTCTTCTTGCTGAGAGATATAAGAAACCTGGCACAGGGGAGCAAAAGGGCTGGGATAAGTATGTGGTAATAGTACTTCTAGTAGGATTCACTTCATGGATAGTGGTTATGCCGCTGGATGCAAAAAGATTTGCTTGGACGCTTTTCTTCCCATCAGGGCTTAAAGTTGCGGGAGGGGTGATGCTTGTACTTTCCTTCTTTTTGTTTTTCAGATCGTATTCGGATAATACGTTTTTGTCGCCGCTGGTGAGGATACAAACGGAGCGTAAGCAGCAGGTTATTAGCACTGGAGTGTATGGTTTTGTTAGGCATCCTATGTATTTGGCGGGAATTCTGCTTTTTATGGGAACACCTTTACTTTTGGGCTCTCTTTATGGGTTGGCTCTTGGGATGGCACTGTCATTTCTATTAGCTGCAAGGATTTTAGGGGAAGAAAAGATGTTGGAAGATGAATTGGAGGGTTATGATGCGTATAAAAAGAAAGTGAAATACCGCTTGCTTCCTTTTGTTTGGTAGTTAATTATGATTTATAGATGGAATTTGGTTCATATTATCTATTATTTCTTCTTTTTTCAGCGAATAGTATAAAAAGAAATTGATTTGAGTAATTATACTATTTGCTTTAAGCGACACGATTTCAGTATAATATAAAACATACTATTTATACTATTGCTAGAAATGGCAATCCTATTGTTCGCGATAGGCACGTAATTTCGTGAAATGGCAATACTATTGTTCGAAACAGTCATACTTTGGTGTGAAATGGGAATACTATTGCTCGCGACGGTCATACTTTGATGTGAAATGGTAATACTATTACTCGCGACGATGATACTATGGACTTGAAGGTGGATTTGGAGAGTGCTGAGTAAAGTGTGTCGTTGTGATATTTTTATGCATATTCTATTTTCATCCTTCATAATCATTATTTTTGCAACGGGAAAAGAGATAAAAAGCATGAACAATGTAAGTATTGATGTTCATTATGAATATACTTAAATGGGTGGATGCAAAAGGGATAAATGCTTAGTTAAATGAATTAAAATATTGAATTTTAAATGAAATCTATAATAATAATTACATCATGATGGGTAATTCGGGTTGGCAGTCGCGAACGGCTTTGCTTATTGATGAGGGTAATGTTGAAAAGTTGCATCATGCTCATGTACTCATTGCTGGTTTAGGGGGTGTTGGAGGCATGGCTGCCGAAATGATTTGCCGGGCGGGCGTAGGGAATATCACGATAGTTGATGGGGATAAGATTCAGGCATCTAATCGTAACCGTCAGATTGTTGCCCTTACATCAACCGAAAATAAGGAAAAGGCAAAGGTTATGGAGGAACGCCTGCTCGACATTAACCCACAACTTAATTTGCGTGTTTTTTCGCATTTTACCACTGAGCAGTTGACGATTGATATATTAAAGCAAAATTACGATTATGTGTTGGATGCTATTGATACGCTTTCGCCCAAAATATATCTTTTATATCATGCTATTCAAATGAAGCATAGGGTGGTGAGCTCGATGGGGGCTGGCGGAAAACTTGATCCTTTGCAATTGCAAATTGCCGACATCTCGGAAACCCATACTTGTAAACTGGCCTTCGATTTAAGGAAACGATTGAGGAGAATGGGTGTCACGAATGGCATCAAAGCTGTGTTTTCGGCAGAAGCTGTGGCAAATACATCGGTTGTGAGGGTTGAAGGGGAAAAGAATAAGAAGTCGATGGTGGGCACTATTTCGTATATGCCTGCTGTGTTTGGATGCGTTTGTGCTTCTATTGTCATTAGGGACTTGATAGAGGGGAATTAGTAAGCTTAAACCAAGAAAAATGATTTATAAAAGGACTCAAGTTCAAACTGAGGGGACGATGGTGAGAGTTGTTGGCGCCGGGATTTGATTTGAAGGGGGAAATATCTAGAAAACATTAGTAATTATTAAAATAAAGGCCTATGAACGGAGATTCAAAACTATATGAAAGATTAGATGAGCTGAAAATTGCTTACGATTATTACGAACATCCCCCTGCTCCTACCGTTGCCATAGCTTCACAGTACTGGAAAGATATTGATTCGGCTCATTGTAAGAATTTATTCTTTCGAAATCATAAAGGGAACCGCCATTATTTGGTTGTGATTGATTATAAACAGGATTTAAGCATTCATGATTTGGAAATGAGACTAAAACAGGGGAAACTCAGCTTTGCTTCTCCCGAAAGAATGCATAAATATTTAGGAGTTCAGCCGGGTTCGGTAACTCCTTTTGGGATTATAAATGATGAAAATCATCATGTGAAACTATTTCTTGACAAAAATCTACTGAAAGAAGAGAGATTTACGTTTCATCCCTGCATAAACACGGCTTCATTGGTTATTAAACAGAATGATTTTATTCAATTTCTTGAAAGTTGCGGAAATGAATATGAATTCACTGAACTTTATTGATTTAAAACCAGGCATTTAAAACATTAATCTTATGCATAGCTTCATTCGATTTAATTTCTTTATAAATTTGCCCCGTAAGAATTTAACAAAATACATATGATTATTAAGCATCGCTTCTTTTTTCTAATTGCCTTCTTCTCACTGAGCCTTCAAGTTTGCTTTGGGCAAGTTAGGGAGTTCTCTGTTTCGGGACAACTAAAGGGAATTACCAATCAAACGCTGGTTTTGTCGCTTTATCATGGCGATCAGATGAAAGTTATCGACTCGGTTAAATGTGATAAGGACGGGAATTTCCTATTTATCTTAAATGGGAAAACACCCTATGGGATGTTTAACCTTGCTTATGGAAAAGCTTTCAGTGATCAGAACCAAACCTATCAACTGCAAAGCTTTGATTTGATTTTCAATAACGAAAACGTGCGTCTAAGCACTTCTATTTCCTCTGCTTTCGATAGTATGAAAGTTATTGAGTCGGAAGAGACCCGGCTGTGGTATGATTATTTGAAACAGAAAGAGATTTATCAGAAAAGAACAGACATTTTGAATTCTTTATTGCAGTATTATCCTGTTCATAATAAGTTTTACGAGCAAACGGTGGGCGAAATACTTACAACCCAAAAGGATTTTAAAGATTATCTGATAAGTTTACGAACTAAAAATGCTCAGATGTTGGTTGCATCTTATATAAACTGCGATTTTCCTCTTATAATTCCTCAAAACTTAAGTCAAAATCAAATAAGTGACTATCAAAGGACCCACTTTTGGGATTATGTTGATTTTACGGATTCGATGTTGGTTTACTCTAATCTCTATGCTAAAAAGGTTATTGCCTGGTTTGGCTTATTTAACAATAGAAACTGGGATAAAATAAGGGTTGAGAACGAGTTTATTACGGCAACCGAGATCTTGATGAACAAAGCCAAGTTAAATCCAGCCATTTTTGACTTTTCGACTTATTATCTCTTTGATGGTTTCGATAAATTGGGTTTCTCGATGGCACTTTGTAAGTTGGCTTCCTTCAATACTGACGAAAGTTGCTCCGAAAAACAGTTTTCGGATTACTTTGGGGAGCAAATAAATAGCTATAGCATGTTAGGTATAGGAAAAATTGTTCCTGATATTGATTTTGTGAACAATGAAGGGGTTGAACTGAGGTTATCAGACCTTAAATCGGAATATGTTTTGTTGGTTTTCTGGGGTACATGGTGCCCTCATTGCGATGCTCTCATGCCTAAGATCAGAGATTTATATAATGAAGGCTTAAGCCGCAGCAAACTCGACATCTTGGCCTTCGCAATCGATACTTCTAAGACTGCTTTTATGGAAACCATCCAAAAAAACAGGTATAACTGGAATAATACTACCGATTTAAAGGGCTGGGAAAGTCCAGTGGTTACACAATTTCATATCTTTGCGACGCCTACCATCTTTTTATTAGATAAAAGCCGTAAGATTATTTCGCGTCCGACCAACTTTGAACAACTGCTCAGGAAACTTAAAACGATAATTTAACCTAATATTTGTATGGCTAAAAAGAAAAAGGTCAAACGAAAAGTTAAAAAGACCAAATATTATAAAGTTGCCTTTAAAATCACGGGGAATCAGAAGAAAATTGCTGAACGTTATACCAAAGTTCACAAAACTACCCTGAATAAGCTCATTAAAAAGTCGCTAAGGTACTACTTAGACCGTTTTGGCGAGAGCCTTCCTGTAGAACCTAACCATATTAGCAAGAATCAGCTGGAATTGTTTTAGGGAAAACAGTAAGGGGTCGATAAAAACAAGTTTTGTTTTTATCGACTTCTAATTCATCGCTTATTTTATTTATAAAAGAGCTTCAGATCGGTGATATTTACTATCGGTCCCATCATACAAATGCTTCTTAATCCTTTCATGTTCTCGTAAGTAATCAATACTTCGAGGCTGTCTTTCTTATATTCTTCTTTTAGGCCACGAGGTTCGAGCACAGAGCCATCATCAAGCTTTAAAATATAGCCACATCCATCGGTTTTTCCTAATAAAACCATGGCATGGGTGTAGTGTATTGGAGAAACTGTTATAACGGCAGAAGCTTGAGAAACCTCAGTTGGATTTTTTGATGCTGCACTTGAGCTAATCTTTTTTTGACATGCCTGATTGAAGAGCATTAAGGTTATTATTGAAATGATGCTTATGATGGATAGTTTCTTTTTCATTATTTATTTGTTGAACGTTTGAATTTATGTTTGTTTATTTGATTTCGCCCTTTTTGTATTTCTCTTTATCGATAAGATTACCGGCTTCGGAATAGTGTTTCCACTTGCCATTCTTTACCCCTTTCTTAAATTCGCCTTCGATTTTGAGGACACCGCTGTCGTAATAGTATTCGCAATCGCCATGGGGCAAACCATCGTCATATTCTATCATAGCTTTGCGTTCGTTGTTCTGATAGAACTCGAGATATTTATCGATAATCTTATCTTTATCGAAATTTACTTTAGCCTTGACGGTCGATTTCTCATTATCATAGTAAAAAATGGCTGAACCTGATGCGATACCTTCTTTATAATTGACACTGCTCTTAATCTTACCATCTTTATAATATTCGCGGACCAAACCTTCGATGTAATTATTGGAAATGCGCCCTTCGTAAGTGGAACTTGAGTCGGTAGCAGCGAATTTAAAACTACCATCATTGACTAACATGGCAGGAGGTAGCTGAGGTTTAAAAACCAGCAACTCAATTTCTTTGTTATAGGTCTGATCGGCATCTTTTTCGAAGTCTTCAAGGGTAGCGTCTTTGAAAGCATCGGGATTGTGTTGGGCAATGAGGGTGGTTTTGAAGTACTTTCCGTCGGAAACTAACTGAAATCCTATACGTTCGAAGCTTATTATTAAATCTTTGTTGTTATGAATGCCTTCCTTTTTGGCTGCATTGGCATAATAGAACAAATGGGAATATAATTTAGGCATTTGAATAAAAGCCGTTACGTTTGCTTTGGAATCGAACTGATCGGAAAAATCCATAAAAGCCTTATTTTTGGCTAGGGTATTGCCTTTGACGTAATCGTCGATGATATCCATCAGAGCCGAAGGCGAATTACTAAAAATCACATAGTCATCGATATAGGTAAAGTAGGGTTTTTCGAGTTTAGCAAAGAGTTTTCCGAAGAAAAGTTTGAACAGACCTTTAATCTCTACATAATGAATTTCGTAGTTTTGATATTTTACCAACTCAAATTTGATAGGAAGTTTTTTGCGACATTGTTTTTCGATATGTTCCATGCCTTTTTTGGCATCATCGATGTCATTTGCATTGATAAAGGCGACAATATCGTCTTCGCGGGCGTTGGCCGTAGGAGGCATTTTCACCATGGCGATTTCTGAGCCTATCCATTTACCGAAATCTTCCTTTAAATCAATCTTCAGATACTTTTCAATTTTAGAGAGTACGCTATTGTAGCTTTCGTAATCGTTGGAATTTTCGGAAGAATAGAGATTGATGAGTTTATCCTGCAAATCGAAATAATCGGCGAAGCAAATAGATACATAAAGGGCGGCTGAAGAAGAAATAACATCGAAAGCCTTCATTTTGCCGGGGCTAATTGAAGCCATGGCTTTCATATAGGTGGGTAAACTATCGTTAATGCCCACAGCACCTTTGAAACTAAAGCGGTCGTTTTCGAGGTTAACGTTGAAAGCGGAGTAAATAAGTGATTTGGCTAAAGAATTGGCGAGGGGAGAATCTTCATTCATATAACAACGCAGGAAAGGACTCACTTGTGTGAAGTTAAAATAGAAATTAAAGAGGCTGCTGCCGCTTATTTCATCCTTTACGAGGCTGAAAGAGGGATTCTTTGCCCAAAAGTCTTGGGTATTGCTCTTGAGACTGTTGCGAATGATGCCTTCGTTGAACGAACAAATCAATAGGTTTTCGACAAAAGCCAGATAAATTTTCTTCCCGCTCATTTGGTCAGTGAGAATGGTGACTTCCTGTCCGAGCATATCGGCTTTTTCCATGTTATAATTATAATAGGAAAGTATGCCTTTGAGATAATCTTTAATAAAAGTGATTTTCGAACCCTTCTGCATATCAAGCACAAAGAGGAAATCGTAGTTATTGCCTTCGGTCATGTGGGCAGAGACGAGGAGTTGGCGCTCCGACATCAGCATATCGAGGGTAGAGTTGTTATTAATGAGAGAATCGAGGGTCGATGCGCTTTTATTTATGTCTGAAAACTTAGGCGATGTGATAAGATGCTTCCAAATGTTGCTTTCGCTGAGGGTTTTCCAGCCTTTAGTGGAGTTGTTGGTCTCGATAATGTAGATGGCATCGGATGGAACAACGCTAAATGCATTGCGTTTGCCAACGCCACTAAAGAAAAACCAAATTACTGCGGCACTGATTGCCAAAACTATGAGGATAGTAAGGGTAAGGAAGAATTTCTTTTTCTTGCTCATGATGGTGGTGTTAAAAAGTTCAGCCAAAATTACATTTTAATTTGTAACACTATGTATTTTAGAGTAAGATTTTTTAGAGATTGATGGGTATTGCGCTTAAGCTTAAAGGCTAGGCATGGCATTCATACAAATTTGATGATTAATGAGCATAATAGTTTTTTGAAAAGGCTCATTAGCAAAAAAGAATTGAGTGTTGAAGATTTCTGACTAATAATTTCGGACTAGAGTTGGCCGAAAATCATCATTTGAATATAAAACAGCCTGGTATCAATATAAATGATTAATTATCAATGGAAAAAAGAAATTTACCCCTGTCGCAGGAGGGAAAATTAGTAAAATAAATGGGTCTTCTCATACAATAAAAGCGTCTTTAGGGTTGAAAAAAGGCTTATCTATTCTCAAAAAAGGCTTATGTATTTTGAAAAAAGGCTTATCTATTTTGATATATTTGCGATTAAGTTCGATTTTTTTCAAATCAATGTTGATATATTTCAAATCAATGTTGATATATTCGTCGATTAGATTCGATATTTGCGTCTTTAATGTTCATATTTTCGCCATCAGTTTTGATATTTTTCTCATCAATTTTGATATTTCTCTAATCACCTTTGACTTTTTTGCCATCAGTTTTGATATTTATGCCATCATTTTTGGCTCAAATCACTACAATTTTGATACTTTTATCTTCCATTTTGATCGATTTATTTTCAATTTCGATTTTAGGATCATCGAAATTGATAGATTGAACTTCGTAATTGATTGATTTTTCTTCTGACTTGTTTTCTTTTATTACCGTTCGAAGTTTTTTTTTTCATCAATTCTTTTATCTATTAAATTAATTGTATTTTTGCATTTCGAACCCTAACATTTATTAAAGTTAATAAAACAAAAGAGAATTATTTATAGGCTTATCACGTACCTACTACTAAATAAACAAATTCGATGAACTATTATTCAGTTATACATCAGCATTTTAAAAAATTATCGTAACAAAATACATCACGATAAATGAAATTATATACTACATTAATATTAAGTTAAACTTTACATTTAATTAAGGTATCGGATTACAAGAAGTTAAAATCAGTATTTTATCATTAAATTTACTTGAAGTTTATTTAAACAATCTACCCCTAATAGGTGTTAAATCGGGGCGCAATTTCCGAAAAGCGATAAGAGTAGGAGAACAAAAAAAAAACATATTCATGAAAACATTTTTACAAAAAAATCAAATCAGAGATACAAAGAAGGGCTTCCTTTTGAGTATTTTTATCGGCATTTTTATAATTGTGCTGAGTTTGCAAGCGAATGCGGCAAACATTACTAGTTTGACAACGGGTAATTGGAGTGCAACAGCATGGCCCAACACAACGAGGACAGGAACTATCACTACCTCAACAACCAGCACTACTGTTACTGGAGCTGGAACGTCGTTTACAACAGAAATAAGTGTAGGTAATATTATTAAAACGACGGGGAATGTTGTCATAGGAACGGTATCGTCAATAACGAACAACACTAGCTTGGTTTTAGTAGCAAATGCAGCCTCAACTAATACAGCTATCGCTTTCAATTCGCAGGGGGTTGGCTCTGTTGATGCCATAACCTTGGCAGGAGGAGCAGCTTTGACTGTTGATGGGAATTACACATGCGCTTCCTTAACATTTGGAACCTCCGCCACGAGTACCCTCACGATTAGCACTACGAATACACTTTCCATCACAGGATTATTGAGCATGCCACGACCTGCCACTGGGTTTACTAGCACTTTTGCAGTAGGTGCAGGAACATTAACTTGCGGCTCTTATACTTCAACAGCTACTTCGGCAGGACGTTATGCAAGAATATCAATTTCGACAGGAAGTGTTACGATAAGTGGAGCCACCACCACCACAGCGGGTACAGGAGGAGTTCAATTTACATTCACAGGTGCCGGAACTTTAAATTTCGGAGGATCAACTACTGGAGGTACAACCGCTGCATTTACAACATTTGCAGGTTCTACAGTTAAATATTCGGGTGCAGCTCAAACAGCTTATATTACTACTTATGATAATCTTACACTTTCAGGCTCGGCTGCAAAAACTTTTGCCACATCTCCTACTGTAAATGGGGTTCTTTCTTTAGAAGGAACGGCATCAGTTGTCGTAACAGGAGGAGTTGTTGTTTATGGATCAGCCGCCACACTACAATATAACAAGCCTGCCGGATATACTGCTACAGCAGAAGAATGGATTACACCTTTCAATGGGTCTGGCGGTATTATCATTAAAAACACAGGCACAATCACAACCTTTGCGGCATTGACTTTAGGCGCATCTGCTCCTTTAAACATTAATGCAAATGCTACTTTAGCCACAGGCGCAACCAACACCTGGACACTCACTGTTGGAGGCACAACAACAGTAGCCGGCACATTAACTCTGGCTAACACAGGAGCAAAAACCTTTACAGGAAATGTTAGCGTTGATGGTATTTGGAATGAAACTGGAGCTGCAGCTATTAATTATGCAGGGAATCTTACCGTGAACACAGGAGCAACCTTTACAGCCAATACAGGAGCACATACTTTTTCGGTTAGCGGCACAACTATTGGAGGCACTTTAGGAACAGTGAGCATACCAAGTGTTTCAATTGGTAATGGTTTCACCAACAACCTAACTACAGCCCCTGGCTTAAACATAAGTACCACCTTGGCGGGTACAGGTACTTTAACTCAGGGAAGCAATGCTGTTCTTACCTTTGGAGGAACTTCCGTTACGCCAACCTTAGCAGCAAGCGCCAATACCAATACCGTCAATTACAATGCAGCTGCCATTCAAACCGTGAAACCTACTACCTATGTTAATTTAACGCTTGCCGGAACAAGTTTGAAAACGACTACTTCGGTCTCTGTTAATGGTATACTTTCGATGGAAGGCACTGCAACAGCATCGGCTGTTCCTACTTATGGTGCTTCGGCTACCTTACAATATAAAGGGAGTGCTTCACAAACCACTGGCCCTGAATTTCCGACAACATGGGCTGGCACAGGAGGTGTGAAAATAGATAATGCAAATGGAACAGGGGTTACTTTAAATTCAATAAGCTCTATCGATAATTCTTCTCTTATTATTGGAGGTACCATAGCCAATAGTATTTTTAATGATGGCGGAAATCAAATTACGGCCTCAGGAACTACAACCTTAAACTTAAACTCAGGGACTTTTAAATTAGGTTCTACTGCTGTAGCAACAACTTTCCCTGCTTTTACCACTCCAACTATTGCAAGTGGCACCACTGTTGAATATGCTTCTACCATTGCCATTCAAACCGTGAGTGCTCAAACCTATAGCAATCTTACCATAAGTGGTACGACTACCTATAATAAAGTGGCAGGTGGAGACATAACTGTAAACGGTGTGCTAACGCTAAGTGCAAATCCTGCATCGGGCACTATAGGGAGTTTAGATATGAGTACCTATACCCTAAACATGGGTGCAACAGCCACTACTATAGGAGCAGGTGATGTTACCGGTATAGTGAAACGCACACAAACCTTTGTTGATAATACTCAATATAGTTTTGGGAACCAATATACGACCATTACTTTTATTGGAGTATCAGGCGGAACCAAACCCGGATGGTTAAGTTGCAAAATAGCTATAGGAACTGCACCAACTTGGAAAACAGGTGGTGTTAAACGCATCTATTCGTTTGCACGTGATGCTTCAGCAACGGATCAAGTAATAGTGAATCTACATTATCTGGATACTGAATTAAATTCAAACGCAGAAGCTACCATGGTTTTATGGGACAATAATGGTAGTGCCCCAACAGCTGAAGAACATGGCAAAACCAATGATGATATTATAAACAATTGGATAGGTTATTCGGGAGCAACTGTAGAATATTTAACGGGGAGCAGTGCTACCTTAGACACCAAACAATGGAATCTTTCAAACGCATCAACAACTAATCTAAATGTTTGGCTTGGTATTACTGCTGATTGGACAACAACATCAAACTGGTCGAAAGGGCATGCTCCACAAGGTGCAACTTATGCAACAGAAGATGTACAAATTCCAGTAACATCAAACAATCCAACAATGCCTTATGCTGTTGAAATGCATAATCTTGAAATAGTGTTAGGCGCT
>CAIXTV010000283.1 GCA_903922465.1 uncultured bacterium | reverse complement strand
TGTTTTGGAATAGTTCAATCCAATATTAGAGCTGAAAAACGAATTTTCATTAACTTGCATGAAATGATTTATTCCGATTATTCCGATTTTACTAAACATATCATGTCCATCTTTACCGCCATAAATAGAACCGGCACTTCCTCCTGAAATATTTATGCTACTTGTAGCTAAAATACCAAATAATGTAAACTTACCCAAACCAGTATTACCACTATTCAGATTAAATGATAAATCCTGATAAGAAGGCGTAGCCGTCGTTCCAATATCAATACCAACTGCCTGAGCAACTCCTGCAAGAGCATATCTATAACCAACTAAATATGAAGAATTATTTTCCTGACTTATTGGTCCTTCAGTGGTTGCTTCCAAACCTGTAATAACGCCGGCTTGAATTGTTGTTTCACTTTTTTGAGAATTACCATTTCTGAATCCAATATCAAACACGCCTGATAAGGCATTGCCATACTCAGCAGGAAAAGCTGAAGTTAAAAAATCAGAACTTTTCAACATGTTCGTATTTAAAGCACTTACTGCGCTACCAGTAGTTCCTACTGTTGCAAAATGATTCGGATTCGTTACATTCATTCCGTTAATTCTCCAAAGAACGCCAACCGGAGAGTTGCCGCGAATTACTATGTCATTTCTTGTGTCATCTGTGGCACTTACACCAGCAAAATTTGCTGCTAAACGTGCTGGATCACTTCTTCCCCCGGCATATCTGTTTACTTCCTCCATAGAAAATTCACGGGCACTGATTGTGGCCAAATCATTGATTGTTTTATCTTTTTCATTTGCGGTTACTACTACTTCATTTGTAAGTTTAAACTCCTCTTCCATCGATATATCAAGAATCGCTTCCTTACCTGAACTAACAACAACATTAGGAATAAATACGTTTTTGTAACCGATATAAGAAATTTTAAGTTCATACCTATCCGGAGCAAGCTCTGAGATTTTATAATTACCTGTTTTGTCTGACACAGCACCTTTATTTTCTGACTTATTAATTATTTTGACAACAGCACCAATTAATGGAGTTTGGGAAAGTTTATCAATAACTACTCCCCTTATATTTTGCTTATTATTTTGAGCGGTTAATATATTTGGGAATAAAACCCAAGTAAACAACATCATTAAAAATACAAGAGTATCAGCAATTTTCCGGTTATATCTATTTCTTGTTTTCAATCAATTTCCTTATGTTTAAAATAATAATCAGCGAAACTAACTATAATAAATAAAACAGGAAATGAGAAACAGGTTGAATTGTCGAAAAAGGTTGTTGAGTTGTAGTAAGATAGGATTGCAAGAATTTCTATTATGTTATTTGATGGAGCTAAAAAAAATCCCTCGGTGAAGAAGGGCTTAATTTCAATTATCGAATAATAACGAATTTCTTAGTTTCAGTAAAATTTCCTGATATAATCATTAAAAAATAAATGCCTTTAGGCAGATTTCTAACATCAATCTTTTCTTTCCACTCTGTTTCTAAAACTTTTAAGCCGAGAGTGGAGAAGATTTCGATTTTTCCAATTTCTTGGTTTGTGTTTATTGTTAAATAATCAGAGACTGGATTAGGAAAAGCCTGAAAATTTGAAGAATTAGAAACAATTGGTATAATATCCGTCGGGGAATAAGGTTTTATGACTTTAAGCGCAAATTCAATCAAGTATTGATATTTGTCAAGGTTAGTCGTTTTATATGTACTATGAATAAGTGTGTCCCTGTATCCTATTTCTAAGGAATTATATTTATCCATAATTTTATAACCGTTATTTGGATCATGTATATCAGGGTTAATTGGATCGGTTGAACATCCAGGCTCTCTCAAATACACAAAAAAAATAGGGGGTGCTGTAACCCTAACGTCATTTGGTGGCCACCAGTTAATAGAGTCACCCCATACACTGGGAAGAGCATTATACATATAGAGCCCTCTAATATTGGGATTAGGTTTTTGCCCGTACTTCCAACTAAGAATGCTTCCACGTGAAGAACCACCGATAATAAAATTAGTAGTGTCAAAATTATATATGGCTGCATTTGCTTTTATCCATGAGAACATTCGTTCCGCATCATCCCAACCTGTTTGTATATCGGTTGCATTCTTGATTGTAGTTAATGATTCCCAGGCAACAATGGATATTCCTTTAGATTTTAATAAATTCACAATTGAGATAGGCATGCTTATGTCTCCTCCATTTCCATGTGCATCGAAATATACAGGAGTTGGGTGAGTCGAAGGCGCTTTGTAAATATCTAAAAATTGCCTATCTAAAGATCCATATTTAACATGTGGGTAATCTTGTGCAAAAGCTGTATGTCTTCAAAATTAATTGGACAAAATATATAAAAAGAACTTAGATAGATTGATTAAATTAAATAATTAAAAGAACAAAACAAATAAATAAATATAGCCAGCAATATTGCATAAAATTTTGAGTTTTTTTAGGCATT
>CAIXTV010000282.1 GCA_903922465.1 uncultured bacterium | reverse complement strand
TTTCCACAACCATCGGTATAATAATCGCCGTCAGTTGTTCCTTGCTGGTGCAAAATTATTTAATATTTATTACCTTTGCATAACATTCTATAAGAAAGTCCGATTAATAGGGGGCTAGACCATTGACACGAATAGCAATTTCTTTACCACGCGTCAAGTCGGTAATAGTAAGTTTCCGACTATTTGAACAAACTAAAACAATCTGAAGTTTTCGAAATTTTCGTCGTCTGCTATTTCGACGAAATAATCGCAACTTTCTTTTTTACCTGTAAAAGGTGCAAGTAGAATTTTACAACTGTGTTGAACAGGACCTCTTGCTGCTTTTTTAATAACAACAGGAGTAGGCAAACCATGCGTTTCTGGTTCAAGATATAAATCGAAACCAGAAAGTATTAACATAGCTTCATTTCTTTTATACAGTTTATTAACGTAGGGAAGCAAGGTATCTCTTTAATGCAGTAAACAGAGGGACGAGTGCTGCATTGCGATTAGCTCGGGCTGACTTTCCAAATTGTTTTACTAAAGCTTGCGCAGCAGCCGCATTATTTAGCAAATTTTCGAAATCAGCCTTAGACATAGGAGGAGTAGCATATTCAAGAACATGATCATAAACGCCCTTGAGTACGCTGTTCGCCAATGCTAAAATCAGTTTGTACTGCCCCGAATTGCAGTGCATAACGGCTATTAATAATCTAATCATAATTCAATTTTTTAAATTAATAAATCTATTAAATGCAATCAAACTATACGCTTCTAAATCATCTATGCGTGAATTTTAAATAAAGGTTACAATAATTGAAAAAAAAATATTTATTGCTAAAAGCCTTGTTTTTGCTGGAAGTTCTTAAATTTCCCAACAGTAAGCATCAAAATTATTTTCAATTGCAAGTAAAATTTTCAACTAATGAACTTATTCTCCTTATATTCTCATAAAATGAATATTTTTGCAAAAACATTTCATGAAGTATCTTTCAATTTTACTCACTTATATAGTTAAAGCATTTCAATTGCTGAAAAAAGGCTGGAAAGTATACATTGCCTGGCGAAAGAAGTTAGCCTCAAACAAAAAACTATATAAACGTTTATTGATAAGATTAGGATTTTGGATGCTATATGTACTGATATTCTTGTTCTTAATAGATGTCAACTTTCTTTGGATGTTCGGTAAAAGCCCGAAAATGAACCAAATTAAGAATCCTGAACAGAAAATAGCTTCCGAATTATATTCTGTCGATGGGAAGATGTTGGGTAAGTATTTCGACGAAAATCGTTCGCCAGTTGGTATTAATGATATATCGCCAATCTTTATAAAAACACTTATTAGCACTGAAGATGTTCGCTTCTATCAGCATCATGGTATCGATGTGAAGGCCACATTTTCAGCGTTTTGGTCGATGATGCATGGCAATCAGAGAGGAGGGAGCACCCTCACCCAACAATTAGTGAAAAATCTTTTTAAAACCCGCACTCAATACTCTAGAGGCTTACTGGGCTGGATTCCCGGGGTCAATATTGTGATTTATAAACTTAAAGAATGGATATCTGCCCTTAAAATTGAGCTATTTTATTCGAAAAAAGATATTTTAGAGATGTATCTCAACACCGTTGAGTTTGGGAGCAATGCTTTCGGGATAAAAATTGCAGCTAAGACCTTTTTTAATGTACTTCCATCGGGTCTTAATTATGAACAATCGGCTCTATTGGTGGGAATGTTAAAGGCTCCGACTTACTATAGTCCAATTTCGCAGCCCGAACGTTCACTCAAGCGTCGCAATGTGGTGTTGAAACAGTTGCAGAAGTATGATGTAATCACCGAAAAAGAATGCGATTCTTTAAGTCAGTTGCCTATAGGTCTTAAATTTAATGTTGAAGAGAATTATGATGGCACCGCTCTTTACTTTCGCGATGCCGTTGCCTCCGTTATCAAGGCCTGGTTGAAAGATAAGGGCTTGAATTTGTATGCTGATGGACTGAAAATATACACTACCCTTGATAGTCGTATGCAAGAATATGCCGAAAAGTCAGTCAACGAGCATCTAAGCCGCCTTCAACGTCGCTTTGCCGAGCATTGGGGTGGGAGCAATCCTTGGCTCGATAGCAAAGGCAAGGAATTGCCCGGCTTTATTGAAGATATAGTAAGCAAAACCCCTATTTATACATATTATAAGAACAAATACAAGAACAATCCCGATTCAATTGAGCATTACTTGAATCTACCTCATCAAATGCAGGTATTCGACTGGAAAAAAGGAACTAAAGACACTACTTTCAGCACCTATGACTCGGTGAAATACTACAACAACATACTCAATGCTGGCTTATATGCAATGGATCCACAAACTGGATTTGTAAAAGCCTATGTTGGAGGTATCAATTATAAATATTTCAAATTCGACCATATACGTCAATCGAAGCGTCAACCGGGTTCTACCTTTAAAGCCTTTTTATACACCGCCGCAATGGATAATGGTTATTCTCCTTGCGATTTGATGAAGGACATTCCTGTTACTATCGATTATATAGAGAAAGGCAAAAAGAAGAATTGGTCGCCTCACAATGCCGATTGGGAGTTTTCCGGTGAAAGCATGACCTTAAAGCATGCCTTTGCTAAATCTGTAAATTCTATTGCAGTTCAGCTAACTAAGAAGTTAGGATGGCACAAGGTGATTGAGTATGCATACCGTTTAGGCATCAATAGTAAGCTAATGAATGTCCCCTCAGTTTGCTTAGGTTCGAGTGATGTTTCATTGTATGAATTGGTGAATGCTTATTGCCCTCTTGTTAATAATGGGTATCGGATACTACCGGTTTTAGTAACTAAAATCACCGACCAGAATGGAAAAGTTTTGTTCGAGTCGGGGAGTTATAAACAAAAAGTACTGAAAGATGAAACGGCTTTCCTTATGGAACAGATGCTTATGGGAGGACTTACTGAGCCCGGAGGCACAACACAAGCATTGTTCGAATGGGATTTATTTAAATATAAAATGGATGTTGGAGGGAAAACTGGCACTTCATCTAATCATGCAGATGGTTGGTTTATTACCGTGACGCCCAACTTAGTATGTGGTTCATGGGTAGGAGGGGAGAGCCGTAGTGTTCACTTCCGTACTTCTGAATTAGGTGAAGGATGTCGCACTGCTTTGCCCATTTGTGGATTATTCATGGAGAAGGTTTTGCGTAATCAGGCTTTCGATTATCTTAAGGTTAAGTTCTCAAAACCTTTGGTGAAAATCACTAAAAATTACTCATGCCATACTTTCTATACACCAAAAGATTCGCTTCAGCTTGATACCTTAATTAAATCAGAGGATTTTTAAACAAAATGAGGGCTTCCACTGTTATTCTTTGTAATTTTGTAAACCATTTTTAAATCAATTTTCAACCAAGTTTTCCCGTATATTCAACAAACTTTCTTCACACAATAAAACATAATGAAAAGAATACTTATCATTCTTACTTTTTTCTTTACTATCGGCTTTGTTCATGCTCAGTATTATGATGCCTGTCAGGGGAAATATGGGGCTGCACTTAAAAATCAGCTGTTTAATATTATTAATAGTCATACCATGATCTCTTATGCCGAATTGTGGACTGCATTTCCTGTAACTGATGTTAAACCTGATAATTCGGTTTGGGATATGTATTCTGATATACCTGGAGGAACGCCTCCCTATCAGTTCACTTTCATTTCAAATCAATGTGGTAACTACTCTTCCGAAGGCGATTGTTATAATCGAGAGCATTCTTTTCCCGAATCATGGTTTGGTGGGGCTTCTCCTATGTATTCCGACATTTTTCATCTCTATCCTACAGATGGTTGGGTGAATAATAAGAGGTCGAACTTTCCTTATGGTCAAGTTGGAACAGCTACTTGGACTTCGCAAAATGGAAGTAAACTAGGTAATTCTAGTTTTCCTGGATATACAGGAGTGGTTTTTGAGCCCATTGATGAATATAAAGGTGATTTTGCACGTTCGAACTTCTATATGGTTACTTGTTATGAAAACTTATTAAGTTCTTGGTCGACGTGCCCCATTACTAATGGAACAACTTATCCTTCTTTCCAACCTTGGGTTATTGCTTTGTTTCTGCAGTGGAATGCACAGGATACCGTTAGTGCAAAAGAGATTGCTCGAAATGAAATTATTTATACTAATTATCAGCATAATCGCAATCCTTTTATAGATCATCCTGAGTTTGCAACCCGCATTTGGGGTAATGATTCGATAAGTGCGGGTATTTCAAATAATGAAGCCCAGGCTAATTTCTCAGTTTATCCGAATCCAGCAAATGATGTTGTTAAAATTACTTCAACGAAAGATAAGAAATTCCAAGTAATAGTTTATGACTTAGTAGGGAAGGAGATGCTGAAATCTGTAGGCGAATATTCTTTACAGTTATCTGTAAATCATCTTTCCGAAGGGTTTTACTTGATTAAATGCTTTTATAATAATTCTCAGCAAAGTTTTCCTTTAATTATCAAGAGATAATTAGTTTTGATGCAAAAAACGAATCAGAAGAAGGCTTATTTATTTGCATTACTTTCTGTTTTATGTTGGTCGACGGTTGCCACTGCATTTAAGATTTCACTTGCTGATATTGACTATTTCCAACTCCTCACCTGGACTTCTTTTATTTCTGCTATAGTTCTTTTCGTAATAGTCATAATACAAAGAAAACTAAGCCTTTTAAGTAAATTATCTAAAAGAGAACTTTCACTTTCTTTACTTGCTGGAGTGTTAAATCCTTTTTTATATTACAGCATCTTATTCAAAGCCTATTCGGTACTTCCTGCTCAGGAAGCTATGGTGCTGAATTACTCATGGCCATTGGTGCTGGTTTTGTTTTCAGCGCCATTATTAAAGCAAAAGTTGAGTCCGAAGGTTTTAATTGCTTTATTAATATGTTTTTCTGGAATAATAGTCATAGTTACTCATGGTGATTTAATAAACTTTCAGTTAAGTAACTCAACAGGCGATATACTTGCATTGGTAAGTTCAATAATATGGGCTTTGTATTGGATTGTCAATATGATAAATCCTATTGATAATGTATTGAAACTATTTATAGGTTTTACTATTGGTTTTGTTTTATCTTTTGTTTCAAATATATTGTTTTCTAACTTGATATTACCTAATCTGAATACTTTAATATCAGTAACATATATAGGTGTTTTCGAAATGAGTCTAACCTTTGTTTTATGGCTTACGGCTCTTCAGTACTCATCTTCCACAGCTAAAGTGAGTCGTTTGGTATATTTATCTCCTTTTATGTCCTTAATTATTATCCATTTTGTGTTAGGAGAAAGCATTTACTGGACTTCAGTTGCAGGTTTAACTTTAATCATTTTGGGGATTGCATTTCAGGAGAAGATGAAGTTTGGAAATAAAACAGTTGAATAGGGAAGTGGTTTGTTAAGCGAACAGGGAATGAAAAATTGAACGCTGATGACGCTGATTTTTATGATTGGATAGCGGAAGTTTTATTTTTTTGAGCAAAGCTGAGAGTGCAACAAAAATTAGACGATGAAGAAAACCTACAGTAAAAAAGTGCGATCGGGGCGAACTCGAAGTGCCCTTCCTTTACATCAATCTTTTTTTCTCTTTTGGAGAGTGCTAAGTTTGTTTAAAGTTGCGAATGTTACTAAAATGAGACGCCGAAGGAAATCCTTAGGCGAGAATGGTCAATCTTTGCCTATTGGGGGATAAAATTGCAAATGCTATAAAAATAATATTTCGCGATGAATACTTGGCTTAGCCAAAATCATTCTACGCCAAAGGGGGGACAAAATGATTTGATAAAGGCTGAAAAATTTAAAGTTAGGGGTGAAAATTAGATGGTTTTTGGATAGAAAAATATGGTATTTGAGAATTATATTAATACTGCATTGAAAATATATTCTCATAATTATATAATATATTATAACTTTGCCGATAATTCATTTGAAAGTATATGCTTTGCTTTTAATAAGAGTAAAGATTAGGCAATATTCTATAATCAATGCATCAAAAAGGGATGCAACGCCATTGTGTTAACCAAATTCCATTGACATAAAAAGGGAAATAAGGAATTAAACGAATTAACCCTTAGGAAAGGGAAATAAATTATTAGAATATAAATTTTAAAATTAAAGTAAATGAAAAAAATAAAATTATTACTTATTGCGTGTATTGCAATTTTTAGTTTGTATAGCACAAGCATTAATGCTCAAAATTTTCATGCCTAGTATGGCTGTAAAAACATTTCAATTCTAACTTCTGTAACAATTGCAAACGATGATCATGGAGGATTTCTTGTTGTGGCAAGTGGATACGATGCTGTTAGCAACTATGAAATAATGGATCTTATTAAATTAGACTTTCGATTTAATATTGTTTGGAGAAAATGTATTGATTATTCATCATTAGGACTTCATTTTAAAGCTAATGACATTAAACATGATAATAATAATGGAGGATATGCACTTTGTGGAAGATTTATTGTAAATTTTAGCGGGGAATTTCATGGTTTTTTAATGAAAATTGATGACTTTGGAAATATACTTTGGTTGAAAGACGCCGTTGATGGGAATCCACTTGTTGAACATTGTAAAGAACTTCGGTCAGTAGAAATCGTTAACGATCATTATATTTCATGTGGTTATGCCATTCGATCAGGTTATAACAGGGTGGGATGTATATGCAGTATTAGGCAAAGTGATCAATATGTAGAATGGGTAAGATTGATTCATGATTATACTAATGGAAATGATGTTGAACTAAATGACTTGATTTATAATCCTGCGACAAACAATATATATACATGTGGCACTTGGTTTGATAATACCACTCCATTTCTTATTCAAGCAGTTGTAGCCAGATATGATTTAACTGGTGTTAATATAAGAAATTTAAAATATAATTGGAATAATTCAACAATTACAGGGAAAGCAATAACAGTGAACACATACCTCATTACTCCTGATTTATATATAACAGGAGATCTTGATGGTACAGATTTCCAGATGTTTTCGGTTGATGCTTCTGCT
The DNA here is from genome assembly GCA_903922465.1 of uncultured bacterium. Taxonomy (GTDB): domain Bacteria; phylum Bacteroidota; class Bacteroidia; order Bacteroidales; family CAIXTV01; genus CAIXTV01. The sequence goes on along the minus strand of CAIXTV010000282.1, from coordinate 18,127 downwards.
ATAGCCCCTATTTTAAATGAAAAATTACATATTGAATTATCTAATAAAGTACAGGATATATTGTATTATCGAGATAATTTATTTTATACAGGAGGAGTAACAACAGAAAATACTTTGCATCTCAATCCAGGAATGTTATTGCAAACTAAATTACAGGGATATCCTATATTTTCATCATTATATTCTAATTATACCATTGGACCTATTTCAGATATAATGTTTTATAAAATGCTTTATCGTACATTATGGACGGATCCTTCAATTATAAAAATTGGGTTAACCAATAACCGTAATGCCTTTTATATTGCTGAGACTTTCATTCCATACCAATCTGCATGTAATGATATTGAACATGATGTTAAAAATGGTTATGATCAGTTGGAGCTTCAGGAATTAGAAGAACGTTATGGAGGACCAGATTTGCCTAATTTAGACCATATAAGCCTTTATGAAGTTGATATAAAAGAGAACGTTCTTTGTGAATCTCATTATTTTTCAAGTATGGCAAATCAAAATAAGTCGTCAATCGAAATTTCAAATACTATAGTAAAAGATGGAGTTGATGAAATACATGTTTTAAATGATCAAATTATACTTTCATCAAGTTATGAAAACACAAACTATAAATTGTATAGTATTGATGGAAGATTAATTAATGAAGGGAAAATCAATAATGATTTTACTATTGATATTTCTACATACAATATAGGAATATATTTATTAACTTTGCAGTCAATAGATAATAGCTTTAAAACTGTAAAAGTCATTAGATAACAATTAAAAATAAACTATACCCAATAATTCCGCTTTTATGGAGATTGGGTATAGTTTTAAATGATAATTCCATGTCTTTAAAAAGTATATTCACATTATTTTTTTTATTTATATTCCTGAATCTCCAGGCTCAAAAGGAAACATGGCATTGGTATTTTGGAAGCAAGGCTGGTATTGACTTTAGTTCAGGGGTTCCAGTAGCAGATACTAGTAGTATGATGGGTGCACCCGAAGGTGTTTCATCCATATCGGATTCGGCTGGAAATTTATTGTTTTATACTAATGGATTAAAGGTATGGAATAAAATCCATCAGGTAATGGAAAATGGAGATAGTCTTATGGGACATCAATCAAGCACTCAATCTTTTATTATTATTAAACAACCAAATAATGACTCGATTTATTATATTTTTACTCAAGATGCCGGCGATTCTTATGTATACACTCCTCCTCATAAAGGTTTTAGATATAGCACAGTAAATATTAATTTTAATAATGGATTATGCAAAATAATCAATAAAAATATTTTTATTACTGATAGCACAACTGAACGTGTTACCGTTATAAAACATTGTAATGGTAAAGACTATTGGATAATAACACAGAAAAAAAATTGCAATACATATTATTCCTATATTCTTTCAAATAATGGGATTTCAACTATTCCAATTATAAGCCAAACAAATGTAATTTTACCAAATGCAGAATCAATTGGATGTGGTTATATGAAAGCTTCACCTAATGGGGATAAAATTGCCGTTGCATTTTGTACTGAAAATATGCTTGGAACGAATGCAATTTTATTGAATTTTGACAATTCTTTAGGTTTGTTGTCAAATCCAATAAGTGTTGGATGTCCTGCAGCTTCAACTTTACAAGGATATGGACTTGAGTTTTCTTCAAATCAAAAATTTCTTTATGTAAGTTACATACTTCCTTCAGGAAGTAGTACCAGCCAAATCTATCAATATAATATATCTTCAAATGATTCTGCTATAATTAGTCAAACTGGAGTAAGATTATATTGGGGATATGATACTATAACTTTCACGCATTTAGAATCTTCAGGAGCACTTCAAATGGCATGTGACCATAAAATATATATAGCTTTTGCAGGGTATCCTTATGTTGGAGTTATTAATTCTCCGGATTCTGCGGGTTTGGGATGTGGTTTTGTTAAAAATGGAGTTTATTTAAATGGTAGAATTTGCAACTTTGGCCTCCCAACATTCTTCCCTGGATTTTTTAATATAATATCTGATTATACTTATACTCAACATTGTTTGAATTTTAATTTTTCAGGAGTTTGCGATACAGCAAGTTTAGTTTCTGTAAGTTGGAACTTTGGAGATTTGGCTTCGGGTATTAATAATACTTCCACTTTATTTAATCCTCTGCATAGATTTAGCGATACGGGGAGTTATACAGTTCGGGTTTATTATAATTATCCTTGCAGAACGGATAGTGTTGTAAAAATGATTAATGTGCAATTGCCGCCTTATGTTTTTCCGCAAAGTTATATTACTGATACAGCTACAGCACTTTGTAAACAATTAATTTTTATGCCTGTTTGCGATAGTGCTTCTTTAGATTCGTTAATATGGAACTTTGGGGATGTGGCATCGGGGGCAAGTAATAGTTCGATTACATATAATCCATTGCATACATTTACTTCTGTTGGTAATTATCAGGTTAAGCTGATATTGTATGCTTATTGCAGGACCGATACGGTTTATAAAATGATTAATGTTAATTTACCAAATGTATATTTGGGAGCTGATACCACAATTTGTAATAATGCTACTTTGGTGTTAAACTCTCACATTCAGACAGAGCTGTCCACTTCTTTTCATTGGCAAAATGGAGATACAAGTTCTACTTTTACGGTTACTCAAGCCGGGACTTATTTTGTAGAGGTAAATGCTGGTGGATGTTTATTTTCGGATACTATACATATTTATTATCAACATACACCTAATGTGACATTGCCAAATGATACGGTGATTTGCGAGGATAGCAGAATAGATATTAACATTCCGCAAGGAGATTATTCGCTATTGTGGGATGACGGAGTGGCAGCATTTAGTAGAAGCATAAATGAAACTGGGAGCTATTGGGTAACAGCTACTAATCAATGTGGTAGCTCGATAGATTATTTTAATCTAATCTTAAAAAGCTGTAATTGCTATTTGTATTTTCCCAATGCTTTTAGCCCCAATGCAGACAATAAAAATGATTGTTTTGAGGGGGTTTATGATTGTGAGTTTGAAAGCTATCAATTGGATATATTTGATAGATGGGGGGAATTGATTTTTTCAACTACGAATCCATCTGATTGTTGGGATGGGAAATATAAAAACAAGGTTGTAATGAAAGGTGTTTACGTTTGGCATGTTGAATACAACAATGTTTATAATAAAACATCAATTACTAAAAGAGGTACAGTGACTGTGGTTAAATAAATGGTTGAGGGATTAATGCTCCTCTTATTAATCTTACATCGTTTTGGTAGGGTTTAGCTTGAAAATGGGAAATGGATGGAGATTGAGATGCTGGTGAAGGAGTGAGCTTAATGTCACTTATTCCCCCGCTTGCCATAGACTAAGTTCCACAGCTTGGTGAAGTGTTCACTTTGTCGCCCTATTTTCATAGCATTTGCTACAATCCAATCAACAGCAACCCTTCCCATTATTAATTCTTCATTATAAATTATTAATTTTCAATTGTCAACCGTCCATTGTCAACTGTCCATTGTCAATTGCTAATTTTTCACAAGTTTAATCGTCTTTCTTAAAATTGGCTTTTCGGGGTCGAAAGCAAGATTATCGATGCTTACATCCTGATAACCCGTTAGTTTAGCAGTGAGCGACCAATTGCCTTGAGCTTTCCCTTTTACGGTGATAAAGCCTTTTTTAGTGCTTTTTTGAGTAAAGATGGTATTAGCTTTGGTGAAAGTACCTTCAACTTTAGGCAGTTTCACACTGGTTTCATTATCCATAAAAGTAAATACAGCATTCACTTTCCTTCCACCAATATCCGAAACTTTAAAAGCTTTAAGAAGTCCTTTTGCAAAAGTCACATTAGAAGTCAATTTCCCCTGCGCAAGCTGAATCAATGCATTAACTTCTTTTTTAAGAACTTTAAACTCAGTTTTTAGTTCTTCAGTAGCAACACTTTTAACAGCCCTATCGTTTTTGGGAACAGGAGCTTTCGCAATAAAAGCCGATCTTCCGGTATTGATGGCGGTTATCATAGCACTTGTAACATCATATCCCCCGGTAATAAAATCGGGATGAGCAGAGGCAACATCATAAACCGTTTTCCAACGATCTATTAAGGTGTTTTCATTTCCATAACATAAATCAGAAAGCGAAAAATCAACAGTTGAAAGCAGTTCTGATAAATTATTATCTTCCAGATAGGTTTTTAGCGGACCACATACTTCATTGGTTTTCTTTCCCGTATCGAGTCTTATTTGCGTTTTATTTCGCGTATCTCCCGTACGATCAAGAGATTGAGTGTTTTCGGTATCGCGTATCTCCGAAATAGCAATTTCAAGTTTATCATGGTGGTTTTCCCAAGCATGTAAATTTAGCCAATCATTTGTGTTTTTATCCAGAAATTTCAAGCCAGCTTCGGCAGATTCCAGATCATTGCTTTGTTCTTTATTCATTTCATTTTTATTTATTTGAATAGATTAAATTAATTTAACTTGCTGATTATTAAACGATATAAGCGTGTTTTCAGAACTTCCTTTTGATCTTTCACAACTCTCTTTTGATCATTCACAACTCTCTTTTGATCATTCACAACTCTCTTTTGATCATTCACAACCTTCTTTTGAACATTCATAAAACTCTTTTGAACATTCACAACCTTCTTTTGAACATTCACAATCTTCTTTTGAGCTTTCACAACCTTCTTTTGAACTTTTGCGTAATTCAATAAAAAAGTCAAAAACCCAAATAAAATGGGCTTACATTTTAAAGGATTCAGTCCATTTGTCAAATCCATTCCAACAAAAAACTCAGATTTGCCAATTGCAAACTTTTCGCTCATTATTAAATTATACCGGCTTTTATACATCATCATTCCCAGAGGAAAAATGATTGAAGAAAAACCGATACAATTGCTCAATTTCATAATATAAATTTCGTGCTTTTGAAATAATGGGTAAAATTACAAAATGTTTTTCACATACAATGCAAGTGTTTTGATAAATATCATTGTTAATAAATGTTAAAATCCGTATGATGCATAATATCAATAAGAAACGATAAATAAAAATCGCAATGTATGTCAAATTCATAAGATGAATGCTTGTTTCAATTAAAAAGTTCAACCGAATATCATTTTGCTATTGTAAAATCAACAATAATTACCAATAAAAAAATGCTTTGATATACTTATTCTTTCAATAAAAAACATAGTGTAAAGCTTCATAACTCTCCAAATCGCCAACTCCCCAAATCCCTAAATAAAAAAGCCTGTCCGAATCAACGAACAGGCTTTTACATTATAAAAAGGAGGTCTTATACGAGTCCCTGAGCCAACATAGCTTCAGCAACTTTAACAAATCCACCAATGTTAGCACCTTTAACATAGTTAATAGTACCATCGGCTTCTTTACCGTATTTAACGCAAGTTTTGTGAATGTTCACCATAATGCTATGGAGTTCTTCGTCCACTCTTTCTCTCGTCCAGCTAAGGCGCATAGAGTTTTGTGACATTTCCAATCCTGAAGTAGCAACACCACCGGCATTAGCCGCTTTACCAGGACCATATAAAATTTTCTTTTCAACGAAAAATTCAGCAGCTTCAGGAGTAGAAGGCATATTAGCACCTTCAGAAACACAAATACAGCCATTGGCAATTAATGTTTTAGCATCGTCACCATTCAATTCGTTTTGAGTTGCACTTGGTAAAGCAACATCACATTTAACGCCCCAAGGAGTTTTTCCGGCAACAAATTCGCAGTTAAACTTCTTAGCATATTCTTCAATACGACCACGACGAACGTTTTTAAGATCCATAACCCATGCTAATTTTTCAGCATCGATACCTGCAGAATCGTAGATGTAACCACTCGAATCGGATAAAGTTACAACTTTACCACCTAACTCGGTAGCTTTTTGAGTTGCATACTGAGCAACATTACCTGAACCGGAAACAACCACTACTTTGCCTTTGAATGAATCGCCTCTTGTGGCTAACATTTCTTTTGCAAAATAAACTTGTCCATAACCAGTAGCTTCAGGACGAATAAGGCTACCGCCCCATTCTAAGCCTTTACCAGTAAGAACACCGGTAAATTCGTTACGAATTCTTTTGTATTGACCAAACATAAAACCAATTTCACGACCACCAACACCAATGTCACCAGCTGGAACATCAGTATCAGGACCGATATGTCTTTGTAGTTCGAGCATGAAACTTTGAGTAAATTTCATAACTTCATTGTCAGATTTACCTTTAGGGTCGAAATCGGATCCACCTTTTCCACCACCCATAGGTAATGTAGTTAAACTGTTTTTTAGCACTTGTTCGAATGCTAAAAATTTTAGGATACCAAGATTTACAGTCGGGTGAAAACGCAAACCACCTTTGTAGGGGCCAATAGCGCTGTTCATTTCGATTCTGAAACCTCTATTAATTTGAAAATTTCCCTTGTCATCCAACCAAGGAACTCTAAACATAAGTACTCTTTCTGGTTCAACCAATCTTTCGAGTATCCCATTATATTTAGGATTTTCATCGATAAAAGGAAGTAATGTTTCTACTACTTCTCTTACAGCTTGGTGGAATTCCACTTCGCTGGGGTTTTTGGCAATTACTTTTGCCATGAATTGATCTAAGCTCTGCATAAGAATTTAGTTTTAGTATTAATAATTATTTTGATTTTTAATAATGGGGCAATATTAAAGAAAAAAGTATTGATAACTGAAAAAAATCAAAAATAAATTTTCATCAAAGACGAAAGACAGAATAATAGTATATTAAAGTGCTTTTAATTAATAGTTTAAGGATAAGCATTTTTTTTATTTAATAATATTCTCTGGCTAATAATCTTGTATTTCGCAATGAAAATTAATTGAATTTAAAAGTTTGTATTTGAAAAAAAAATAATACTTTTAGCCCCTAATTTATATATATGTTGTCCTGCCATTAAAACTAACCTTAAAACACTCAAGTTATGTCCGATAAAGATGATAATCAGTATAGTAATACAGGGAATTTAATAAATGATGAGCTGCTTCTTAAAAAGTTACTCCACGAAAATAAGGAACGACTAAAAGAACTATCATGCCTTAATCAGGCGACAGGTATACTTAGAGAAGGAAAGTCAATAAACGAAACTCTCCAAAAGATTTGTTTAATACTCCCCAAGGCATGGCAATATCCCGAAAATACTATTGCAAGGATTTCTTATGATAATCAGGTTTTTTCTACTCCTTATTTCTTAGAGACTCCTTGGGTTCAAAAACAAGAATTTGATAGCTTCGATAATCAAAAAGGTAATATAGAGGTTTTTTACACTAAAAAATTCCCAGAAATAGATGAAGGCCCCTTTTTAAAAGAAGAAAGACACCTTATTAATAATATATCAAGCTTAATCACAGGTTTCATTAACAGTGTGAAAGCAAAGGATTTATTAAGTAATTCATCGGGGGCTGAAAATAAATTCGCTTCAAAAGATTCAAAAACAATCTTACCGAACAGACAATTACTTCAACGATTTTTAAATAAACAAAATTACAATCGAGATATATATCACGATTTACAGCCATTTAAGGTTAAAGAAATTTTGTTGATTGCAAATCTATATGATGCTTACAGCATTGAAAAAGAAGGACGTTTTGCCGAACATTTATTAGGAGAGTACGCTCAATTGAATTTAACTTCTTTGCCTCGAATAACAGGAGTTTCCTCATATGAGGAAGCAAATGATCAACTTCACACAAAGCATTTCGATTTAGTAATATTAATGATGGGGGTTGATAAAGTTACTCCTATAAGAATAAGCAGAGTTATTAAACAAGAGTATCCTTACATTCCTCTTTTTTTATTAGTTAATAATAATGCCGAACTTTCACACTTGAATGCTACCGAAAACAATTTGTCGTCAATTGATAAAGTGTTTGTTTGGAATGGAGATTCCAAGATATTCTTTGCAATGATAAAATTAATAGAAGATAAGGTTAATCTCGACAATGATACACAAGTGGGATTAGTCAGAATCATTTTATTAGTGGAAGATTCACCCATATATTATTCAAGGTATTTACCAATGCTGTATAGCATTGTAATGGAGCAAACAAAAAGAATAATTGATGATGTCAGCACCGACGAATTGTTCAAAGTGTTGAGAATGAAAGCACGTCCTAAAATTATATTAGCTTCAACTTATGAAGAATCTATCGAGATTTTTGAAAAGTATAAAGATAATTTCTTATGTTTGATTTCCGATGTTGAGTTTAGTAGAAATGGGAAAGAAGACCCACAAGCAGGTTTAGCTCTTGTAAGTAAGATTAAAGAGCAAATCAAAGATTTGCCTATCATTATTCAATCGTCTGAAGCAAAGAATGCAGAATTAGCATATCAACTTAAAGCAACCTTTATTAATAAGAATTCCGAAAGTTTGTTGTTAGACTTTAAGAGTTTTATAACGCATTATTTGGGCTTCGGGAATTTCATATATCGGGATTCAGATGGGCGTGAAATTGCAGTGGCTCGTTCTTTAAAAGAGTTTGAGACGCTTTTACGTTCGATTCCAGATGAATCGCTCCTTTATCATGGAAAACGAAATCATTTTTCATTATGGTTAATGGCAAGAGGTGAAATTAAAATAGCCAGAATGATTAATCCTATCAAAATAACCGATTTTGATGCGGCAGATAAACTTAGAAGTTATTTGATTGATATTATTTATCAAAACAGGAATGAACAAAATCAAGGAATGGTTATTGAATATGAAGAGTCAGAGATATTAGATGAAACTAATATAGTAAGCTTGACTTCTGGTTCATTTGGAGGAAAGGGAAGGGGTTTAGCTTTCATTAATACACTGATCTATAATTTCGATTTCACTCAACTCGTTCCTAATATTAATATTCGTGCTCCTAAAACGATGATCATTGGAACCGATGAATTTGAATATTTTATCGAACGGAATAAATTAGCTTCAATTGCTTATTCTGAAGATGATTATGAAGTAATTAAAGCTGCTTTTTTAAAAGGAAAACTAACAGAAAGCCTTATAAAAAAGCTAAAACGTTTGGTTAAAATTATCGAAAAACCTATTGCTGTCCGGTCTTCAGGATTATTTGAAGATTCACTAACACAACCCTTTGCAGGTATCTTTGAAACCTATTTACTGCCTAACTCTAATCCAGAACCTCATCAAAGATTGGAGCAACTAATGGATGCCATTAAGTTAGTTTATGCTTCTGTTTTTTCGAAAATTGCGCGTGGCTATATTGAAGCGATACATTATAAAATTGAAGAAGAAAAAATGGCTGTTATTCTTCAGGAAGTAGTAGGGAATAGATATGAAAATGTTTATTATCCACATATTAGTGGTGTTGCTCAATCTTATAACTATTATCCTTATTCGCATATGAAACCTGAAGAAGGCTTTGCTGTATGCGCCCTTGGTTTGGGTAAATATGTTGTTGATGGGGAGAAGGCACATCGTTTTTCTCCTATTTATCCAAATGTTGAAATCAATTCACCAAAAGATCAATATAAAAATTCGCAAGTCGAATTTTATGCAGTTGATTTAGCAAAAGATAAGATTAATTTACTTGAAGGAGAGACAGCAGGTTTAACAAAATTAGAAATTTCAACTGCAGAAAACCATGGGACGTTAAAACATTTAGCATCTGTTTATGAAATAGAAAATTCAAGAATTGTTCCTGGAATTACTCATGCTGGCCCAAGGATAGTAAATTTCTCAAATATACTTAAATACAACTATATCCCATTGGCTCAAACCATTGCTACTGTTTTAGATATCGTAAAAGAATCCATGGGGTCACCTGTTGAAATTGAATTTGCAGTTGACTTAACAAAAGATAGTAATTATAAATCATCATTTTATTTATTGCAAATAAAACCACTAATAGGAAATGCTCAAGATTATGAAATAAACTTAGAGGAAATTGATAAAAGCAATGTTTTATTATTTTCTGAAAAATGTATGGGAAATGGACCAATAAATGATATTTATGATGTTATTGTAGTGAGTAAAGAAACTTTTGATAAATCAAAAACTGAGGAAATAGCGTCGGAAATTGAAAAATTCAATAAAGAAATGGCTATTCTTGATCGAAAATATTTGCTAATTGGACCTGGAAGGTGGGGAACTAGAGATAGATGGATTGGAATTCCTGTAAATTGGCCTCAAATATCCTATGCAAAAGTAATAGTTGAAACAAGTCTGGAAGATTTTCCTCTCGATGCATCATCAGGTTCTCATTTCTTTCATAATGTGACTTCTATGAATGTTGGTTATCTATCAGTGCAGAGTGAAATATCAAACAGTTTTATTAAATGGGAGGTTTTTGATAGTCAACCATTGGTAAAAGAATCGAAATATGTTAAGCATTATCGATTCGAAAATCCTTTGACAATAAAAATGGATGGGAAAAAAAGAATAGCCGTTATATTATTTTAATAATTTTACCAAAACTTTTAATACAAAAATATGAGGATTCAAAGAATTCAAACAAAGCCCCACTTAGATGAGTCAGAACAAGTGGATTTAAGTTTATTAGTCCCATTAGTTCAGCAGTATAAGAACAAAAGAGGGAATACTATTCCATTATTACAAGGCATTCAGAATGCCTATGGATTTATTCCTATTCCTGCAATGGAATGGGTTGCAGAAAATACAGGTCTTAAATTAAGTGATATGTATGGTGTCGCAAGTTTCTATGCACAATTTCGATTAAAACCAGTTGGTAAAATCATTGTCAAAGTGTGCCATGGAACAGCTTGCCATGTTCAAAACGCCACAGCAATAACTGAGGCCTTAGAAGAAGAACTAGGTGTAAAAGATGGAGAAACCACTGTTGACAGAGTTTTTACATTAGAGTCAGTTGCTTGTTTGGGCTGCTGTTCACTTGCTCCAGTTATGATGATTGGAGATAATACCTTCGGGAAACTAACAGGAAAACAAGCAAAAGAAGTTATCCGCGATATTCGCGAAAAGGAAAATGGAAGTGGATGCGAACATTAAATAATCTTAAATAAAAAAAGTTTACAAAATGGCAAATAAGCAAGTGATAGTAGGACTTGGGAGTTGCGGATTAGCAGCCGGGGCTGGAAAAGTGTTCGATGCTATCGAATCAATTAAGAAAGAGAAAAATCTGGATTTCGATTTAAAGAAAACCAGTTGCATTGGTATGTGTTTTCGTGAACCATTAGTTGAAGTAATTGATGAGACAGGATCTTACATTTATGGTGAAATTACTGATGTTAAAGCAGCTGAGATTTTAGAGAAACACATTCTCCAAAATTCTCCAATAAAGGAATATGTTGTCAAAACTGAAGTTTTCGACACAAAAGATAAAGGATTCTTTGAAGGACAAATTAAAATTGCTTTAAGAAATTGTGGCTATATCGACCCTGAGTCAATTGAAGAATACGAAGCAAGAAAAGGATATAATGCATTAAAGAAAATTGCTTCAGAGAAAATTACTTCAGAAGTGATTATTCAAAATGTTCTCGATTCAGGTATAAGAGGCCGTGGAGGTGGTGGATTTCCTACTGGTTTGAAATGGAGATTTGCTTTTAACAATAAAGCAAGTGTTAAATACATTATATGTAATGCTGATGAAGGCGACCCTGGTGCTTTTATGGATCGTTCAGTTCTTGAAGGTGATCCTCATTCTGTTTTAGAAGGTATGACTATTGGGGCATACGCAATTCAAGCTTCTGAAGGATGGATATATTGCCGGGCTGAGTATCCTTTAGCCATTAAACGATTAAATATTGCAATAGATCAAGCAAGAGCTAAAGGTTATTTAGGAAATAACATAATGGGGATTGACGGATTTAATTTTGATATTCATATAAAAGAAGGTGCAGGAGCATTTGTTTGTGGTGAGGAAACTGCGCTTATGGCTTCCATTGAGGGAGAAAGAGGTATGCCTCGTAAAAGGCCTCCTTTTCCTGCCGAATCAGGTTTATGGAAAAATCCAACGAATATTAACAATGTTGAAACATTTGCAAACATTCCTTGGATTATTATAAATGGCCCTTCAGAATATTCTAAATATGGTACTGAAAAAAGTAAAGGGACTAAAGTTTTCGCACTAACTGGGAAAATTAAAAATGGCGGTCTTGTTGAAGTTCCTATGGGTATTACAATAAGAGATGTCGTTTTTAAACTTGGTGGTGGTATTATTGATGATAAGAAATTTAAAGCAGTTCAATTAGGTGGCCCTTCTGGAGGTTGCATCCCCGAATATTTAGCTGATACTGTTGTTGATTACGATTCAGTGAACGCAACTGGTGCTATTATGGGCTCGGGTGGAATGGTTGTAATGGATGAAACAACTTGTATGGTTGATATGGCAAGGTTCTTTCTCGATTTCACTAAAAAAGAATCTTGTGGAAAGTGTACTTTTTGCCGAATCGGGACTCAACGTATGCTTGAAATTCTGACAAGAATAACTGAAGGAAATGGTTTAGAAACTGATTTAGATACCTTAATTGAACTGTCAAATCAAATAAAAAATAGTTCTCTTTGTGGTTTAGGCCAAACTGCTCCTAATCCAGTGTTAACTACTATTAAATATTTTAGAGATGAATATGAAGCCCATATTCGTGATAAAAAATGTCCTGCAAAAAACTGCAAGCCTTTATTGAAATTTGAAATCATTGAAGACAAATGTACAGGTTGTATGCTTTGTAAAAAAGTTTGTCCCGTAAATGCCATTTCTGGTGAAAGAAAATTGGCTCATTTGATAGATCAGGCCTTATGTACCAAATGTGGTATGTGTATGTCTAAATGTAAATTCGTCGCTATAAGTAAAAGTTAATAACCAAAAATCGATAAACTCAGAAGTATGAACGAAATAAATGTCATATTAAACGGAAAATTAGTAAAAGGCAATAAGGGAGAGACCATACTCTCAATTGCAAAAAAAAATGGACATATCATCCCTACTTTATGTAACGACGATAGACTTGAACCATACTCATCATGTTTTGTTTGTGTTGTGGAAATTGAAGGAATGAAAGCTTTACAGCCTTCGTGCTCTACTAAGATTGCTGAAGGAATGAAAATTGAAACAAATAATGATAAGGTATTCAAAGCACGTAAAACTGCTCTTGATTTATTACTCAGCAATCATTATGCAGATTGTGCTGGTCCTTGTAAGCAAGCTTGTCCTGCAGGAGTTGATGTACAAGGCTATATTTCTTTAATTGAAAAAGAAATGTATTCTGAAGCTGTTGCTTTAATAAAGGAAACAAATCCTTTGCCTGCAATTTGTGGACGAGTTTGTGTTCGCCCTTGCGAAGTTGCTTGCCGAAGAAATCTTTTGGATGAAGGCACTGCTGTTGGGATTGATTATCTTAAACGATTTGCATCTGATTATGATTTACAGTCGCCTAATAAATTCAGACCTGAAATTAAGCCAACAACTGGTAAGAAAATAGCTGTTATTGGAGCTGGGCCTGGAGGATTATCTGCAGCATTCTTTTTACAAAAAGAAGGTCATCAGGTAGATATTTTTGAAGCAGCACCTTTAGCAGGGGGGTGGCTACGTTATGGTATTCCTGAATATCGTCTACCTAATGATATCCTTCAAAAAGAAGTGGATAACATTACCGAATTAGGGGTAAATATATTCTACAAGAAGAAACTTGGAGAAAATTTGTCTTTCAATGCTTTAAAATATAAGTATGATGCAACTATACTAGCCATTGGCTCACAAAAAGGGACTTCAATTGGTTGCGAAGGAGATGATGCAGAAAATGTATTATCAGGTATTGATTTTTTGAAAAAGATGGAGCTTACTGGAAAACGTTTTAACTTTTCCGGAAAAACAGTTGCAGTAATTGGTGGTGGAAATACAGCTATGGATTGTTGCAGATCCTCAATTAGATGTGGTGCTAAAAAGGTATATATTATATACCGTCGAACTGAGAAAGAAATGCCTGCGAATCCCATTGAAATTCATGAATCAAAGCTTGAAGGTGTTGAATATTTATTCCTTACAGCTCCAGTGCAAGTTAATAAGGATGGTAGTGGAAAAATCAAATCCCTCAAATGTGTTAAAATGGAGTTAGGCGAACCTGATGCTTCAGGCAGAAGAAGACCTGTTGTGGTTGATGGCTCCGAATTTAATGTTGAAATGGATTATGCTATAGCTGCTATAGGGCAAAAAACCCAAGTGGAGTTTATTGATGAAGTCAACGGAAATTCAGATCAAGGTGAACTTAAATTAACTAAGTGGGGTGATATAGATGCTGACCCCAATACTTTGCAAACGGGTATTAGCAATATGTTTGCTTGCGGAGATGGTGTTACAGGCCCTGCCACTCTTATTCAGGCAGTGGCTCAAGCCAAAGTTGCTGCATTAAGCTGTCATCAATTTCTTAGCAATTTGCCATTAAGTCCTCTAAAGAAAGAGTTTATCAGCAAGAAAGACAACTTTCAACTCCAGACTGTTGAGGCTTATTCAGAGAAATTTCTCAAACAAATGAGGGAAGAAATGCCTACTATGCCTCCTGCTGATCGTAACAATTTTAAAGAAGTGGAGTTAGGCTATACTGACGAAACTATTGCTTTTAATGAAACACAACGTTGTATGGAATGTGGTTGTGTTGAATATTATACTTGCGATCTCAAAAAATATGCTACTGAATATGATGTTGACCAAAAACGTTATCAGGGTGAATTTAAAAAAGCTGAGATTGATTTCCGCCATCCTTACATAGAAATTGACAATACTAAATGTATTTTATGTTCGCGTTGTGTGAGAATTTGTTCAGAAGTCGTTGGGGCTAGTGCTTTAGGTTTAGTAAACAGAGGTTTTGAGACTTTCGTAGCCCCTAGCATTGGTAATGCTCTACAGGATACTTCATGTGAATCATGTGGTTTATGTATTTCTGCTTGCCCAACTGGAGCAATTTCAGAAAATGTTGCTTTCAAACCTGGTCCTGTTAAATTGGAAATGGCTCAAACCGTTTGTAATTATTGTTCTGTTGGTTGTGAAATTAATCTTCATCATAAAAAAAGTTTTGTGATGAGAGTTACTGGGCACAATGGCAAAGTTAACACTGATGGCAATCTTTGTAAATATCCAAAATTCGGTTATTCCTATTTAAACAACAAAACCCGTATCTTGAAACCTCTCCTTAGGAAAGGTTCTTCTTATGAAGAAATATCTTTCGATGATGCATATAAATTAATTCATCAAAAGATTCTTTCAGTTAAGACTTCTAATAATGCTTTTTTTGCTGGTGCGCGCCTAACCAACGAGGAAATGTATCTGGTTCAGAAACTTGCACGACTTGGCGGAAAAACTAATAATGTTAGTAGTTTCCATTATTTAGGTAGAGGCAGTGGATATTTTAGTAATGTTGTTGCAAATGTACCTTTCGATCAATTATCGGGAGGCAGCCGTTTCTATTTGCTAGGTTCCGAAATTAACAAAGACAACGCTGTTGTTGGTTTTATGATCAATAACCTTAGAAAAATGCACAATATTCCAGTTGAACTGATTACTAACTCTTACAATAGTTCAATGTCACAAAAGGTAGATGCATTGACTAAAGTTTCTTCTTATTATCACTTTATAAAAGCAGTAAACCTATATTTGGTTCAGAATAATTTGCAAAATCAACTGTT
Organism: uncultured bacterium; assembly: GCA_903922465.1. Lineage (GTDB taxonomy): Bacteria > Bacteroidota > Bacteroidia > Bacteroidales > CAIXTV01 > CAIXTV01. Next base: position 2,487 of record CAIXTV010000282.1, on the reverse strand, counting down.
TATAAATGATAATTGCGAAGGTTTCGAAAGTTATGTTTCAGACTTAAAGAAAGAAAAAATCGACAATTTATGTTCAAAAGCAGGAGTTAGTGAAAACTTTGTGAAAAAGTTTGCCGTAGAATATAATAAGGAGATGAATGCAATTTTGGTCTTTTCCGAAAAAGAAATATCCTCAAATGCCAGTATCGAAATTCGTAATTTAGCTTTAATTACTGGCAAATTAGGGAAAACTTCTAATGGAATCATTGCACTTAAAGAAAAAAATAACGCTCAAGGTCTTTTCGACATGGGCATTTCTCCAGACATGGGAATTGGTGGTATTGAAATAGGAAATCTAGAATTGCAAGAAAAACTAAAATCTAAATGGCTCTCCGATGAAATTCCATTAAATTTTAATTCAGATCAGCATTTCCTTCTTGAATCTCTTCAATTAGAAAATTTATTCATTTTCGGGGAAGATCCTTTAGGTTCTGCAATTGATAAGATTACGGTAAGCAAATGGTTTGATGATGTTAAATTTCTTATGGTTCAGGATTATTTCCTTACTGAAACCGCAAAAAGGGCTGATTTAATCATGCCTGCTTCATTCCCTGCCGAAACAGGTGGCAGCTTTTCGAACACTCAAAAGGTTTTGCAGAAATTCGATCAAACAATGCCCTCCAAAATTCAATTCAACAATTGTGAACAATTGTTAGGCATTCTAGGGATATTTGGAAAAAGCGATGTTCGGGATGTTATCGATACCATGATGGAAGCAATTTCACTTCTTCCTTCAATTGCTGAGAATAAAAAACACCGATTTATTTTTACGAAAATCGACAACTACAACCGCATATTTGATTATGGCTGCGATAATGTTGTTCAATATTTCGAAGAAGAGTTTAGCACTGAAATGCTAAGCTAAATTTAATCAAGAATAACTTTAATAAAGGATAAAACAAAATGAATAATGTAAATCAAATTGCTATAAAGGTGAAATGCCCTAATTGTGGCAAGTCACTCATGGATTCAGACCACAAACTTGATAATGTCCCTTCCATTCGTTTAATCATTAAGTACAACCAACAATCAGGAATGATTTGGCTTAGCTCTGTTTATGGAAGTTTCGCTGTCGATTGCGATATCCCACTAATAGAAAATGAAATATTTAATTTCTCTTGTCCATTTTGTAAAACTGACTTAATGAGTAAAAAACAATGCGCTAGCTGCAATGCTCCTACGAACAGCATTCTTTTAGATACGGGAGGAATTATAAATTTCTGCTCTCGAAAAGGTTGTACAAAGCATAGTGTCGAGTTCGAGGATATCTCACTTGCCTTAAAACAGTTCTATGATAATTTTGATCAATATTCAGGAAATAATACATCAGAAATTTAATTTACTACTTATGAAAGAATTCAATTCAATTAATGAAATACTCGATTTTGCAATTCAAAGTGAGCAGGAAGCAATAGACTTCTACACTCAACTTGCTGAGATGACAAAGTCAGATACTATAAAAAAAATCTTTACAGACTTCGCTATTGAAGAAATGGGGCATAAAGCCAAACTAACCGATATTAAGTTGACGGGGCTTTTTAATATTGCCGCCGAAACTATTGTCGATTTGAAAATCAGCGATTATCTGGTAAGTGTTCATGCTGCTCCCGATATGTCGTATGAAGATGCATTAGTTTTGGCAATGAAGAAAGAAAAGTCAGCCTTTAAGTTATACAATGCATTAGCCGACAGATCTTCTAATGTTGACCTGAAAAACTTATTCCTTTTACTCGCTCAAGAAGAATCTAAGCATAAACTTCGCTTTGAAATAGAGTATGACGAACATGTGCTTCGTGAAAATTAAGCAGTAACAAGCATAAATATTCAACATTCGCTTGTAATGTGAAAGGCGATAGGGCCGAAGGCAATTAAGCCATATTTCCGAACAGCAAGAGCACTCATTATGGGAATAGGGTGTAATTTGAAAATGCTGTGAATTCCCTTATAAGCCAAATTTTTTACTTTAGGCTTGGCACAAGAACAAAGGATCATCTTTATTAGATGATCCTTTGATTTTAACGTATTCAAATATCTTCATGAATTACTGATATGATAGGCATTAGATACATTGCTTAAATTAATTATTGATATCATCTGTACGGAACCTATAAGCTTAAAAAGTATTCGGCTTTAACCATTTTACTGATTTTTCAGCAGAATAAAAATACATTGAAAATGAAATAGGGGAGTTTCAAACTCTCTATTCTTTATTTTTTTATTGGGGAAAAATGATGTAAGAAAATAAAGAATAGTCTTTTTCTTCTGAATAAAAACTTTCAGAAGAGTAAAATTCAAACAAAGAGTTTGACGGGGAATGGTCGATATTTTTTTTAATCGGCACTTCTCCGCACGGGGAATGGTCGATATTTTTTTTAATCGGCACTTCTCCGTACGGGGAATGGTCGATATTTTGAAAATACAGCACATCTCCGTACGGGGAACCGTCAA
>CAIXTV010000281.1 GCA_903922465.1 uncultured bacterium | reverse complement strand
GTTTGCTTCTTTAATGATTCGAAGCTTCTCTTCTTTGGTAAATGTTCGTTTTTTCATCATCATAAAATTACAGATTTTTATCTATAATCATGTCTGATTATTTTGGGGGCTAATACATAGCTATCATTATGATAATATTACTATGATATGGAAGGAAGCAGTATTAAATGCATCTGCAACGGCAGACATTATGGAAGAATCTGATTTAGCGATTGATTATGAAGGTAATATTTATTATGTTGGAACTGATGCGAGAATTCATCAATATTATTTAGATAGAAATTTCGTTTGGAAAAATAAAGTTTTAAATAGTATAGCCCCAAGAAATGTAAGAACAAAAGAAAATTTAGGAACAGTTGCATTAAGCCCACTTACATGCGATCCAAGTGGCTTTATCTATTTTGTTGCAAGTGATGATAGAATTCATAATTATTGGAAGAGTGGATCAAATTGGCAAGAGGCTACTTTAAATAATAGTGCACCTTATAATGTTAGAACTAATACAGACATTGTTTCTGATAATATGGGTAAAATTCATTTCATTGCAAAAGATAATCGTGTACATCAATATTATTGGGCTGGAAATTATTGGCTTGAAACTGTAAATAATATTAATGACCCTCAAAATGTATTGACTAGTTTAGCCACAGATGGCACTAATATTTTCTATGTTGGTTATGATTGGCGCGTTTGGAGTAGTTATGCTGGATGTAATAATCTATTCAAAAATCAAGTTGAAATTAACAATGTTGAAAGTCTTAATAAAAATGAAAACACCAACGTTGTATTGTCACCAAATCCAAATAATGGAATTTTTACTATTCAGCTTGAGGGATGGGTTGAAAATCCAATTACTCTTGATTTGTATGATATTACTGGTAGACTAATTTGGAATAAAAGTATTATTCCATTAAACAATATCTCATCCATTAATTGCAACCTTATTAATTTTAATGAAGGTTTATATATACTTAAAGTTAGTAACAAAACAGTAGTTCGTACATTAAAAGTGATTAAACAATAATAGCTTAAATTTTAATTAGAATATTTATTAACGATTGGTAAATAAATAATTTATCATAAAATAAAAATAAGCAATTTAACTTTTCGGAATTATTACCCCGTTTATAGACGGGGTAATTTTTTAGATTAATAATATTTTCTTGTAAAAATCAGATATACAATAGAAAAGGTATGAAAATAATCAAAAACATATCAATATTTGGATATTACAATTGGTATTAATATAAATTGTTGTAATTTTGTATTACAATGAGCTTTGTAAGATGACGCAGAATTATACAAATAAATTATACAAACGAGCAAGTTACATGAAAATAATATTAGGGATTTCAGCTTTTTACCACGACTCAGCAGCTGCGCTTTGCATAGAAGGAAAGATTATCGCTGCTGCACAAGAGGAACGCTTCACCCGTGAGAAACACACATCTGATTTTCCTGTTCATGCGATAAAGTATTGTCTTGAAGAAGCGGGTCTTGAGATAGATGAGTTAGATGCTATTGTTTTTTACGACAAACCTTTTCTGAAATTTGAGCGTTTATTGGATACTTATTATGCCTTTGCTCCAAAAGGATTACTTTCCTTCCTGAAAGCCATCCCTGTTTGGCTAAAAGAAAAACTGTTTTTAAAGAAACTGATTTATGATGGTCTTAGAGAGGTTGGCAAATATAAAAAAAGTAAGGTTAAACTTCTCTTTTCGGAACATCATTTGTCGCATGCTGCAAGTGCATTCTTTCCCTCCCCTTATCAAAGTGCAGCCATACTCACTATTGATGGTGTTGGTGAATGGTGTACTGCTTCAATAGGTTATGGTAACGAAAACAAGATTAACTTATATAAAGAATTGAACTTTCCTCATTCAGTTGGATTGCTGTATAGTGCTTTTACATATTATCTTGGTTTTACTGTTAATTCAGGTGAATATAAACTCATGGGTTTGGCGCCTTATGGTAATTCCGAATCTGATCAAACATCAAAGTATATCGACATCATTAAAAGCCATCTAATTGATATAAAATCTGATGGTTCCATTTGGTTAAATCAATCGTATTTTAATTATGCCAGTGGTTTAACTATGGTGAGAGAAAAGAAGTGGGAAGTGCTTTTTGGATTCCCACTTCGTAAACCTGAAGCGGAATTGGAACAACATCATTGCAATCTGGCATTGGCAATACAAAGAATTACTGAGGAAATTGTAATTAAAATGGCTATTGAAGCAAAGCGATTGACAAATTCGGAAAATCTTTGTATGGCAGGTGGGGTTGCCCTTAATTGTGTGGTGAATGGAAAGTTGCTTAAAGAGGGAATTTTTAAAAACATTTATATACAGCCTGCTGCAGGAGATGCAGGTGGTGCCCTTGGGGCTGCTCTTACGGCAAGTTATATGTATTTCGATGAAGAAAGAACCTTTGACGAAGTTAATGATCAAATGTCGGGAGCTTATCTGGGTCCGGAATTTTCGGATAAAGAAATAGAATTGATGTGCCTAAAAGTGAAGGCCGTGTATAGTCATTATGATGATTTCAATTTACTTACCAAAGATATTGCAGCCAAAATTGCAGAAGGAAATGTTGTTGGTTGGTTTCAGGGACGAATGGAGTTCGGACCCCGTGCATTAGGAAACAGAAGCATCATTGGTGATGCGCGTAACCTTGAAATGCAAAAGAAACTCAATATTAAAATAAAATATCGCGAAGGCTTCCGTCCCTTTGCCCCGTCTGTGTTGATTGAAGACGTTGAAGAATATTTTGACTTAAAAAGCCCTTCGCCATATATGCTTATTGTTGCACCCGTTCAGGAAAAAAGAAGAAATGCATTACCTGTAAATTACAGCGAGCTTCCGCTGTGGGTTAAGCTTTATTTTACACGAAGCGATATACAATCGGTTACTCACCTTGATTTTTCGGCACGCATACAGACCGTTCATAAAGAAACCAATCCGCGATATTGGAAATTAATTAATGCTTTTAAAGAACTAACCGGTTATAGCTTGGTTGTTAATACTAGTTTTAATGTGCGTGGCGAACCTATTATTTGCACACCACATGATGCTTACCGTTGTTTTATGAGTACAGAAATGGATTATTTGGTTATTCATGATATGGTCTTCTGCAAAACAGAGCAGCCTGATTGGCAGAACAAAGAAAAGTGGATGCAAAAATTTAAATTGGACTAACTTTATGAAAATGACATTCAATTTAAATTCCTTTTACAAAAACAATAAACTTCCATTGTTTTTATTGTTAAGCGGACTATTGCTGTTTGTTATTTCCAGAATCATTCAGCATACATATATTGGCATCATTCCTCCATTAGTATCAATACTGAATTATGCTTCTTATCTGGGAATTCTATTGTCATTTTTTATTTTCTTTGTCAAAAAGAAAAGATACATTCTTGCCAATCTGAGTTTGTTGATGTTATTAGTGCTGCTTTTAGAGATTGTTTGTTTTTGTCTGTTGGGTTTTCCATATAAAGAAAAGAAACTTTTTAGTGTTCCATTTCTTCCACCCGAACATATCGCAATGCATATCGGAACAGTTCCATATGGCGACAGCATTTATCACGATTTTAAAATTCAGAATGCAGACACTATTTTTAATGTACATTATTCTTTTGATAAAAATTGTACGCGAATAACTCCCGATTTTGATTCTACACGAACAAAATATGCATTGTTTTTCGGATGTTCCCTCGCATTTGGTTATGGATTAAACGATAACCAAACATTACCATATTTTTTTCAACAAATATCCAACCAATATAATGCTTATAATTATGCTTATGAAGGGTACGGGACTAATCAAATGCTTGCCCGTTTGGAATATCAGGATTTATCGAAACAAGTTAAAGGCAAAGACGGTATAGCTTTCTATATCTTTTTTTGGGACCATATTAAACGCTCTATTGGTACAATGGATAGATATACAAAATGGTTACATACTGCCCCTTATTATACTTTTGATAGTGATTCTCTGGTTCGTAAGAAGATGTTTAAAGATGGTAGATATATTATTTCTAAAATATATGAATTGATTTATCAAAGCTGCATAATTAACTATTTTAAAATCGATTTTCCCCTTAAATTAAAAGATCGTCATTTTGAGATTGTTAGTGAGATAATTAATAAATCAAAAAAAACCTATTCAAAACAATTTGGTAACGATAACTTTTATGTTGTCTTTTATCCAAATTATCCACAAACTACTGATGAAGAATTTGATAGATTTAAATCATTCTTAGATAAAAAGAATTTGAAATATATCGATTTAAGCAAATTTATTACCTATGGTCCCAAATATTCCTTAAAAGGTGATGCTCATCCAAATGCCAACACAAATAAAATGTTGGCAGAGGAGATTTTAAAACGCATTACTCATTTCAATAATACTGATAAAAAATAAAAAACATGGATTTCTTAAAAGATATTTGGCATTTCATGAAAGAACGTAGAAAATTCTGGCTGGCTCCAGTCATTATTATTTTACTTTTAATAGGATTATTAATTGTGTTTGGTGGAAGTAGTGCCATCGCTCCTTTTATTTACACCATATTTTAGATTCCTCAGAATGAAAGTACCCAAAACAAATCCAACAAAAACTGTCCTTATCATTTCGATAGGTTTTATATTAGTTTTTCTATTAACAAAAGCACACTGGGCTATTATTGTCGCATTAATTATTGGAATTATAGGTGCCTTTTCAAGCTATTTAAGTAGACAAATTGACTTTGTTTGGATGAAACTTAGCCGTTTGTTAAGTCTCATCATTCCCAATATTCTGCTGAGCATTATTTTCTATTTGTTTCTGTTTCCCATTGCACTTATGTCGAGACTTTTCTTAAAAAAAGACCCTTTGATGTTAAAGAACACGCACGAAAGCGTTTTTAAAAGCAGCAATAAAAAATTTGAAAAAACCTCATTTGAAAAACCTTGGTGAAAAAAGTGGGATTCAAAGGGATTGCAATATTTCATTTAAGTATGTTAATTAAAGATGAACGGCAATGAAAACCTTTGTACTAACCCGCTAAACGATAGGTCAGTTTGTGTTCCCTCATTTTCAAATTATATAATTCTATCATTGTATAATTATCCTTTCCTTCCTAAAAGACTAAATAGCTAAATGCCTAAAAGCCTTTCCCGAAAAAATAATTCTTATCTTTGCGCATTATTTAAAACAGAAATGCCTTCTTCTTCTATACTTCAGTTATACACTCAAACTCCGCAGGTTAAACTTATCAGAGACGGGCTTGCAAGCACGGCGAGCAGTCGTTTTCATTTGAAGGGTTTGGCTGGATCGGCAGCTTCGGTCTTGGGAGCAGTAATGTTCGATTCCACGCCCTTTAGTCATGTTTTCATATTGCCCGATCACACGGCTGCGGCCTATTTCTTCAACGATTTACAGCATTTTTTCAACGAAAGCGAGCTTCCTTCCGAAAATCGCAATGTGTTTTTCTTCCCGCATTCCTACAAACAAGCCTATGCGTTCGAAACCTCGTTGAATGCAAACATACTGATGCGCTCGGAAGTACTCAACCGTATGAGTTCGGGCAAACATCATGTGGTGTTGGTCACCTATCCCGATGCCCTTTCCGAGAAGGTGGTTAACAAAAAAACCCTGCACAACAATCTCTTGCGATTGGCCAAGGGCGAGAAAGTTTCTCTCGATTTCATTATGGACATGCTTATCGAATTTGAATTCGATCGCACCGAGTTTGTTTACGAACCCGGGCAGTTCTCCATTCGCGGGGGCATCATCGACATCTTCTCCTATTCAAACGAATTCCCCTACCGCATTGAGTTTATCGGCGACTCAGTGGCTTCACTGCGCACCTTCGACCCTTCTACCCAGCTTTCAAAAGAGATAGTAGAGCGCATCGAAATTTTTCCTGATATGCAGAAGATACAAATCGTAGAACAACGCGAGTCGCTGCTCACCTTCATGGAGGGTTATTCGGTCATATGGGCCGAAGACCTTTTATATGTGTCGGAAAAACTGGGCATGGCCTATCATAAAGCTGAAGATGCCTATGCACAGCTCACTAAAGTGGTAAGACAAATTCCCCCACATGATTTATATGTGAGTGATGCTGAGTTTATGAAAGAAATAACGTCATTCCCTCTCATCGAAATCGGGGCTAAGTCTTACTTCAAAAATGCCACCAAGCTGGTCTTTAAGTTTTCTCCACAACCGGTTTTCAATAAGAACTTCGAACTTTTGTTTGATGAACTCAGCCGCAATTCCGATTTGGGCTACCGCAACCTAATACTCACTGATACTGCAAAACAATCAGAACGCATTCGTTCGATTCTGGAAGAAGCTAAGGCTAATCGAAAAACAAAAGAGATATTGCAATGGGAAGTGCTGGCCGTTTCCATTCACGAAGGCTTTGTCGATAAAGAAAACCGCATTGCCTGCTATACCGATCATCAGATTTTCGAAAGATATCATCGTTTTAATATACGCGACGGGCATCATTCGAAAGAAGCTCTAACACTCAAAGAAATTTACAACCTCACTCCGGGCGACTATGTTACCCATATTGACCATGGGATAGGCAAATATGACGGCTTGGAAACTATCGATTTAAACGGCAAGAAACAGGAAGCACTGCGTATTATTTACAAAGAATCGGATTTATTGTATGTTAGCATTCATTCGCTCCATCGCATCTCGAAATATATTGGCAAAGAAGGCACAGCTCCTACCCTAAACCGTTTGGGGACTAATGCATGGAACAAGCTGAAGGAGAAAACCAAAAGCCGTGTAAAAGATATTGCAAAAGAGTTGATTAAGCTCTATGCCGAACGAAGATTATGCAAAGGTTTCGCATATTCGCCCGACACTTATATGCAAAACGAGTTTGAAGCATCCTTTATGTATGAAGATACTCCCGACCAATTAAAATCGACTTCCGACCTAAAAAAAGATATGGAAGCCGAATTCCCAATGGACAGGCTAATTTGTGGGGATGTGGGCTTTGGGAAAACCGAGATTGCCGTAAGGGCCGCATTCAAAGCCGTTGCCGACAGCAAACAAGTGGCAGTTTTGGTGCCTACCACCATACTCGCTTTGCAACATTTCAATACTTTCACCGACCGACTCCATAACTTCCCATGTAAAGTGGAATATATCAGCCGTTTTAAAACTTCGGCCGAACAAAAAGAAATACTTAAGGATACCGAAAGCGGAAAAGTAGATATTCTTATTGGCACCCATCGATTGATTAGTAACGATATTCGATTTAAAGATCTGGGTTTGCTGATTATTGATGAAGAACAGAAGTTTGGTGTAGGAGCAAAAGAAAAGCTCAAACAATTAAAGCTTAATGTAGACACCCTCACCTTAACGGCTACCCCTATTCCCCGAACTTTGCAATTTTCGCTGATGGGAGCCCGCGATATGTCCATCATTACAACTCCTCCACCCAACCGTTATCCGGTTCAGACCGAAATTCAGCCTTTTGGTGAAGAAATAATACGCGATGCCATTCAGTTTGAACTTTCGCGTGGCGGACAGGTATTTTTTGTGAACAACAGGGTGCAAAATATCACCGAAGTGGCAGGCTTCATCAAGCGCCTTCTGCCCGATGCAAAAATAACCATAGGCCATGGTCAAATGGAAGGCCCCCAACTCGAAAAGGTTATGTTCGATTTTATCAACGGCCACTTCGATATTCTTATAGCCACCACCATCATCGAATCGGGCCTCGATTTGCCAAACGTAAACACCATCATAATTAACGACGCTCATACCTTCGGATTAAGCGATTTACACCAACTCCGGGGAAGGGTTGGCCGTTCGAATCGCAAAGCATTTTGTTATTTGTTATGCCCCCCCATGTCAGTCCTATCCGATGAAGCTCGCAAACGCATGAAGGCCATCGAGGAATTCTCCGAAATAGGGAGTGGTTTCAACATCGCCATGCGCGACCTCGACATTCGTGGGGCAGGCAACCTCCTAGGTGGCGAACAAAGCGGATTTATTGCTGATATCGGCTTCGAGATGTATCATAAAATATTAGATGAAGCCATACAAGAGCTAAAAGAAAATGAACTTAAGGATTTATATCCTCTAGACCCCGAAGATGTAAAAGTGAAAGAATGTCAGATTGAAACCGACCTCGAAATATTAATTCCTTCCTCCTATATTACTAATATCACCGAACGCCTGCGCCTCTACAAAGAGCTCGATAGTTTTGAAACCGAGAAAGAAATTGGAAATTTCATCAACCAACTGACCGACCGCTTCGGGCCAGTCCCCAATCAGGTGCTTGAACTCATGCAAACCTTGCGCTTACGATGGATGGCTAAAAGTGTTGGTTTCGAAAAACTGGTTTTGAGGCAAAGCCGATTAATTTGTCATTTCATATCCAATCCCGAATCAGGATATTATCAATCAGAACAATTTACGAAAGTGTTAGAATTCATCAGGACCAAGCCTGAAGGATGTCAAATGAAAGAAAGCGGCACCAAACTAACCCTCACTTTCGAAAAGGTAAATAGTGTTAAAACGGCTATTGAGAGGATCTCTCCTATGGTTTAGAATAAATACAAGCTTAATAAAGAAAGTTATCGTAAGGATAAATGGTCTTATGAAGTCTCACTACTTCTTGATATAACAAGTCTTTAAAGTTATTTACGTTCTCGCCACTCTTGGCCGAAATAAAGATACAATTCTTATTCATCTTAGCCATCCATGTCTTTTGCAATTCATCGAGTGGGATGTTGTCAGAAGTAATAGGAGTTAAATCGTCTTCAGCTTTCTCAATAAAGGTGTAAGCATCAATTTTATTAAAGACAACAATAAGTGGCTTATCTGCGACAGAGAGATTATTCAAAGTCTGTTGAACTGTTTGAATCTGTTCTTCGAATTCAGAATGAGAAATATCAACAATATGGATTAATAAATCCGATTCTCTCACCTCATCAAGTGTCGATTTGAACGATTCAATTAAATTGTGTGGAAGCTTCCTGATAAAACCGACAGTATCGGAAAGCAAGAAAGGCAAATTGCCAATTACAACCCTTCGAACAGTAGTATCCAAAGTTGCAAAGAGTTTATCATCAGCATAAACATCGGTTTTTGCAAGCTTATTCAATATGGTGGATTTTCCGGTATTGGTATATCCCACCAAAGCAACCCTAACTAATTTGTCACGGTTTTTTCTTTGAGTGGTTTTTTGTCTGTCGATATTAATGAGTTCCTCTCTCAATAAGGAAATTCGTTTTCTAATAATCCGACGGTCGGTTTCTATTTCCGTTTCCCCCGGTCCTTTTAGTCCAATCCCCCCCTTTTGTTTGGATAGGTGAGTCCATAAGCGGGTAAGACGAGGCAAGAGGTACTGATATTGCGCCAGTTCAACCTGAGTCTTGGCATAAGAAGTGCGGGCATGACGGGCAAATATGTCAAGAATCAAACCGGTTCTGTCCAACACCTTACATTCAAGAATATTCTCGATATTCCTTATTTGGGAGCCACTTAACTCATCATCAAACAAAGCTATATCAATTTCATTCTCCTTAATGTACTGACTAATCTCTTCAAGTTTCCCCGAACCTACATAGGTTCTTGGTTCACGCATAGGCAGCTGTTGAATAAAACGTTTAACAGGAATTCCATTAGCAGTCTTCACCAGAAAAGCCAGTTCATCCAAATAAGTATTCAATTGTTCGCGGGTTTGCCCGGAGGTTACTAAACCGATAAGAACTACCGATTCAGGTTTAATAGAAGTATCGTTCAAAGTAGAAAGTGAATATTAAATTGATTTGATTCCAATGATTTCCCTAACTTGCGAGAGGGTTTTCGAAGCACTTTCTCGAGCTTTCTCGGCTCCCATAGTAGCAACTTTATGCAAATACTCATTATTTGAAGATAGCTCCAGAATCTTTTCGCGAAAGGGAGCAGTAAATTTAATGGCATCTTCAGTTATTTGCTTTTTCATATCACCATATCGAATAGTGCATTTATCATATTGCTCATTAAAATAATCGAATGCATCTTGAGACGAAAGGGTTTTCATTAAGTCAAAGAGATTGGAGATAGCCTGAGGCTTTTCTTGATTTGGGATAGTAGGACCACTATCGGAAACTGCACGCATCACCTTCTTTCGGATATCTTCAGGAGAGTCGCAAAGATAAATAACAGAAGCTTCAGAGTTTGATTTTGACATCTTAGTGGAGCCATCCAAGCCCGGCACCTTCACTAAATCATTACCAAAATTATATGCAATAGGAATAGGGAAAAGATCAACTTTATATAGGTTATTAAACCTATTGGCAAAGTTGCGTGACATTTCAAGATGCTGTTCCTGATCCTTTCCTACCGGCACTTTAGCAGCCCTGTGCATTAAGATATCGGCCGCCATTAGTGTTGGGTAAGTCAATAAGCCAGCGTTAACATTATCAGGTTGAGAACGGATTTTCTCTTTAAAGGAAGCCACTCGTTGAAGTTCCCCAACATAAGCGTTCATATTTAGCAAAAGATATAACTCACAAACCTCCTTAACATCACTTTGAATATAAAGGGTTGCCACTTCAGGATCAAGCCCCGCTGCAATATATTCTACCAAAACATTCTTTACATTTCCTTGTAAATCGGCAGGAGTAGGATGTGTGGTAAGAGAATGATAATCGGCAATGAAGAAAAAACACTTGTTTTCGTGTTGTAATTTTACGAAGTTTTTTAATGCTCCGAAGTAATTCCCAAGATGCAAATTCCCTGTAGGTCTGATTCCGCTTAATATTATTTCCATGGCTGCAAAGATACAAAAATACCTTGTAATGCTAGTAATGATATATTACCATATCGATATGGGCAATATCATTAAAGCCTGATTATTTAATCTCTCCGGTTAGCAAAAGCTCAACAACAGGGTTTTCAGAATCGTTTGAGATGATTAACATCTTCTGGCTAAACTTTCCTTTTGCTAATATTGGGACCTTCAGACTGACGGTTATTACCCCAGGTTTGTTTGCTTTAGTTTTCTCAGGGTAAGAAGCACTAAACCATGGACTTTCACAATAGGCTTTATGAATAAACAATTCGCGTGTGCCACTATTATTAAAATTAAATGTATAATTATATTCCTGTCCTTTCTCAACCAAACCAAAATTATAGTTATAGGAAGTCAATGTTATTCTAGGAAATATTTTCACTTTAGAAGATTTCATTTTAGAAAAGTCTTCAGTGATGTTTGCTTTTAACAAGATAAGCTTTTGCGGATCCAAGGCATCATCAGTTTGTATTATTAGACTATCGATAACCGGTCCAAAGTCATTTTTTAAACTACCATCATAGTGAACTACTAAACTGCCTGTTTTGCCCGGGCCAAGAGTATCGGGAATAGCTTGACAAGTCAAATATAAAGGATAATTTTCGAACCAAAAACCAATTGCCTTTTTCCCCTTGTTGAAAACAAGAATAGAATCGGTCTTTGTTTGGCTGCTTTTTATAGATTTTAAATCATGAATTTTGTGAAAAAAAGAAAGATTACCTACAGTATATTCGAAATACTCACTATATTTCTTTTCCCGGGGGGTTATTGCACCACTTATGGTAAGAAGATTACAATATTGATTTCCTTTCCCGCTTAAGACTTTAATAGTCTCGGTAAACTTACCTTTTCGCATTCCTTTTTTAACCGAAATAGTAACAAATCCTTTCCCATTAGGAGCAACAAGCGTACTGGTAAACTTAGCAACACTTAATTCCGAATTGACTTCTACATTATTAATCTTAAAATCAGCAGTTCCAGTGTTGCTGAATGCAAAATTGCCTGATTTTGGAAGACTGTCTTCATTAATACTTCCCAACTGAATGATAGTAGAAGCAAACTTAAGACCTGGATTGGTTTGAGAAAATACAGTAGTAATGCTGCCCAAAATCATCAGGCAAACAATCAGAGATTTGTTCATGAATAAATTTAAAAAAGGAAGTTAAAAGAAAAATTATGCATTCAGCATAACAGGCATAAGCAACATCAAAACATCTTCTTGTTTATTATCTGGATCAACGGGTTTAATTAAACCTGCACGATTAGGTGCTGACATTTCTAACAGCACTTCATCTGTATCAATATTGCTAATCATTTCAAGTAAAAAGCGAGAATTGAAACCAATTTCAATATCTTCACCTTCATTTGAACATGTTAAGCGTTCCTTTGCTTCATTTGAATAATCAAGGTCTTCTGCTGATAAGACTAATTCCTTGCCACTTATTTTCAATCTAATCTGATGAGTTGATTGATTGGCGAAAATAGAAACTCGTTTTATAGAATTTAAAAAAGACAAACGATCAACTACCATTTTATTTGGGTTATCGTTAGGTATTACCGCTTCATAATTAGGATATTTTCCTTCAATTAAACGCGAAACCAAGCTAATATTATTAAATGAAAGGAAAACATTGGTTTCGTTGAATTCAATTTTTACAGAAAAGTCTTCATTAGCAAGTAAAGTCTTAAGTTGAATAAGGGGTTTTTTAGGCAAAGTAAAACTTGATTTTTCCCCAGAGCCTGCATCATAACGGCGATAACGAACCAATTTGTGTGCATCGGTAGCAACAAAACCAACATAATCCTCATACAATTCGCAGAATACACCAGTCATAATCATACGCATGGTATCAGTTCCTGCAGCAAACATAGTCTTATTTATTGCTTGTGAAATGAGTTTTGAATTCAGTTCAGTAGCAGTAGTGCCCTCTGGTTGGGGCGAACGAGGAAACTCTTCTGGGTTTTTGCCAGCTAATTTATATTTTCCTTCTCCCGCTGATAATTCTACATTAAATGTTTTAGGATCGGTTGTTATTGTTATTGGAACTTCAGAAAAAGTCTTCAGCATATCCATTAGGATACGCGCAGGCACTGCGATTTGGCCGTCGTTATCTGCCTTATCGGTGCTAATTGAACACGACATGGTAGTTTCGAGGTCGGAAGCGGTGATAGTAAGAATACCATCCTCAAGTGTAAAGAGGAAATTATCAAGAATTGGCAAAGTATTATTGGTGGCGATTACCCCACTAACCGATTGTAATCCTTTGAGTAATGCATGACTTGAAATTATAAAATTCATTTTTATGATTTTTAATGTTTGTGCAAATATATAGAATTATTGAATTACAGAAGAGAAAAATCAAATATTAATTCATTTATGGATTTTTCAATTACAATTCAACATAGCTTATTTGCCTGTTTATCTTCGTTAAAAACACTTTTATAGCTTCTATTAAAATGAAAATAAAGTAATAAAATGCTGCAAATAAATAAAAGGAGCCACAAATATGCAGCCCATTGTGCATTTACTCCAAATAACATAGTTAAGATGTTGTTCTGATTAAACTCTCCCATAGTGAATTTTGAAGCAATATATCCGAATACAGGATAATTTTCTTCTGTTGGAATGGAATACACCACAGTACTTTTTGCCATCCATGCACAAATCAAACCAAAGCCCGATAAACAATAAAACCAAACTTTAGAAAAATCAGTCTTTGCCAGAAAAATTACTCCTTCATAGACCAGTAAAAAACATAAGGGTATTAAATAGCGTGGGCCATACGTCCATCCTCCCCACCAGCTGATATTTTTCGAAATTATGAGGCCTGCGAATGCCAAGGATGGGATAACAAAGTAATTAGCAGTTAGTTCTTTCAGTCTCACTTTCCCAACTGATTTAAATAATTGCAAGAAAATTAAAATCAATATGGGCATATAAAAGAATAAACCTTTGTATTGCCCAAAAATCATTTCCCAAATATTTTCTAAGCGGGGCAATGTAAATCCGAAAATTGTATTCGCACTATTAAATTCATCAGCAAAGCCTTGTTGTGCTTCGAATTGATATAACATTGTAAAAGGAGAACCTGTGAAGTAATAATTATAATAAAAGATGAATAATATAAATGGGACAACTCCAAGAACAAATAGCATTGATTTCTTAAAGGATCTCTCTTTTATTAATATAATTAATGCCCAAATCGGCAAGAAAATGCCTAAAGGGAACTCCGAAGCAAATGCAAGACCTGTTAACAATCCTGCCAAAAGAAACCTATTCTCTTTCAATAACAAATAAGCAGAAAGGGTGAAGATTCCCGCCAATAAATGGGAATAGAATGCACTTGAGAAAACAAATAACATTCCTCCATATAAAGACATTACAAGTAAAACAGATGAAAATGCTGCATTTATATTCAATAATCTTTTCATTAGTAAAAACAAAAGGAGTAAGAAGGGGATAACGGCTGTGATAAAAGCTCCAATAATCCCAATGGCAAGTAAATCCTCCCATGAATTCTGTCTCTTGATAATTCCAGTAGTAACTAAAACTTTATAAACGGGCAGAACAAGCATAGTGGCAAGAGGTGCTTTGTCAGTATAGTAATGACCTTTGATATAACTGATATCTCCAGTTCGGTCTTTATATTTATCTATCTGAAAGTTACCTTGCTCGAAGTATGACATAATGGGAAGTATTCGAGAAATTGAATTCCAATTGAAACCCTTATCAAGATAAAATACACTTAGTAAAAAGTTTAAGGATATGAACAGGATCAAGAACCTGTTTTGGGGCTTAATCTGAGGTAATAACATTCATTTTATGCTTTAGTTTATTCTTTTTATTACTAAAAAAAGAGAGCTGCCAAAGGGTTTGTAATTCATGTAAGTATTTTCAGTTTGCGTGAGTTTGAGTAAGAGTTGGTTTATCCCCTTAGGGGGCAGGTTTATATCGGATATTATCCTTGTATTTTTATTCATTCTAAGTTTAAAGCGCTGCAGACATCTTGTAAGCAATATAATTGGAGACAAAAGAAAGGGCCAATAGCTCGCTTTTATAAGTTTGAACTGAGTTGGGTCTACCATCTGAGATATATCTCTGCTGGAAAAGCGATGGTTAATCCCAACACTGATGTCATGAATCCCACTGAAAACACTTAAAGCAGGTAGATTTATTATTGCTAATCCATTAGGGCGCAAAAGACCATAAAAATCGTTGAGAATAGCCTTTCGTTCTGCTTCACTTAAGAAATAGAATGTATCATTGCTTACGATAACATCTACTGTGTTTGGGAGGAAGTGATTAGAGATATTCCTTATGTCTTCTAGAATCACATTAAGTTGAGATTTATGGCAAATTTCAACCGCATAGGGTGAAATATCCAGCCCCTGAAGGTTATTATTATGATAATATCTCTGAAGATACTTCATTAAGCCTCCTGTTCCACAACCAGCATCGACAATCTTGATGGTTTTCTCTGTAAAGTGTTTTGAAATAGTTTGATAAACTAAGGCATGAAGCGACTTATACCACCACAGCTCTTCCTCTACTGCAGCCATTCTTATGTATTCTTCACGACGGTCAATCATTCTATTTCCTTATCATTATGAAGAATAGAACTCTTAACAACCCACTGTGGGGTAGCATTTTGGTCGAGGTATTGTTTCCCCAAATATTCACCTATTAAGCCTAAGAATATTATTTGGAAGCCACTAAGGGTGATGATGGCAATGATAATTGAAGTCCATCCTGCCGGAGTGGACGGGTCTAAAAGTTTTTCAATTAGAAAAGCTATTGAAAAGCCTAATCCCACAAGGAAAATAATAAAGCCAGAAACAGTAAACATTCTTAGAGGTTTTACTGAGAAGTTAAAAAACATATTAAAATACAATGAAATGAGTTTTCTCAGAGTATAATTTGATTTTCCGATGACCCTTTTTTGATGTTTTACTTCCACACTAGTCAGATTGTTGGTTACTCTTAATATTAACCCATCAATATAAGGGAAAGGTCCCTTATATTTAATAATCTCATCTACAACAGCTCTATTAATCAATTTAAAACTTGATAAATAAAGATTCTTGGGCTTTGATAATAGTATATTGGCGATTTTGTCATTAATCTTACTTCCAATATTTCTGAGAATATGATGTTTTTTATCATTATATTTTGAAAACACTACATCATAACAACCTGCAATTGAAACTTCAAGCAGCTTTTTTATTTCGGAAGGGGGATTTTGAAAGTCATCATCAATAATGGCAGTATAATCTCCTGTTGAATAATTCAAACCGCAAATTACAGCATTGTGTTCACCAAAGTTTTTCCTAAGGGAAATGAATTTTATGTTATTGTTTCCCTGAGCAATAGTATCACAGGTCTTTTCGCTGTCATCTCTGCTGCCATCGTTTACCAAAACAATTTCATAATCGGTGTACTCAAACTCTTCTACCACAGAAGCAACCACTTCAGCAATAGTATTGGCACCATTGTATACAGGAATTACTACCGATATCTTCATCTTATGTTGATTCTTTTGAAAAATTAGTCAAATCTACAATAATAAATCGAATATCAAATAAATTTAGTTCGCAATTTTAATCTCAATAAGCCTTTTAATGTCTTGGAGAACAAATTCATCTTTTACTTCAATCCTAATTCCCCGCCCTTCTGCATATATTTTTGCCTCTTGAAGTTCTTTTTTTATTTCATCTGATAGATTACTCTTCATAATTTCTTCAGTTGCTCTCTGACGAAAAACCAAAGCCACCTTACAGTGTCCATTACGGGGTAAAAGATATAAAATGGCTCGCTTACTATCTTTCATTCTGTAACTCCAACCATACTTTTTCCCGGGATAATGCCATTCACCTATGACAGTTGGGTGTTTCTTCCTAACAAAATCCTTAATTTTAACCCAAAAATTATATTTTTCCCCTAAAACTGTTTTTAAGTCTTCGTGGGTTGGAGTTTTTTCTTTGTAAATAAAAACGCTATGGTCCATTTGTATTCTTTAAACAGTGTAAATTCTCAATTAATTATCGTTTAATTCCAAGTTTATGCCAGAATTTTCGATATAAAATATAAATAATGATGGCAAACAGAAATAATCCCCACAACTTCACCAAAAATACGATGAAATATTCAAGAATGCTCCAACCAAATTTCAATGCATCGAGCACTTGTGTTCCGAAACCTGCTTTGTAGGCATCGATGTTTTTCTCGTTGGGAATAATCCATCGCTTAAATTCCTGACGTTGGTAGATTGAGAGGTTAATTGTGCTGAAATTAATTTGATCTTGTAACGAAAGGTTAGATATTTTTGCTGCATCTGACTGTTCTTGCTTATTTAACAGACTTTCTTCTGCCCGGGTAGTCTCTATTAGTTTCTTTGCTTTTGTTTCAATTGCGGTTTTAACCCGAACTTGGTGAGTTGCAACCCTATTTTGTGTTATTTCATTGGCAAGATATTGCAATCGAACATCATCGGCTTTAATTCTTCTATAATCAAGATAGTCGATTAGAGTTGCAATGGTCTTTAATGTAGTATCGAGCTTGATGTTGGGAACCCTAAGGCTTATTAAATTTGAAACAGTGAAGTGTAGGGTCTCAAGAGATGAGTCAGCGCTGATAGGTGTGGTGCTCATGTTATCGATATTACTCGATAAATCTGTGAAAGTGACAAAACCACCGAAACGAGCTGTCATTTCTTCAATTGCATAGGAGGCTTTGGCTACATTCCCTACCCTGAATTTCATCTCAGCCGTGCGAATGAATTTGTGAAGTGTATCTTTTGTGTTTTCTACAGCTGCAGAAGAAGATATGAATCCTGAGGCAGAAACAGAATCGGACTTTGCATTTTCAACTGTATTCGATTCTTTGTGTCTTGCTTGACTGCATGAAAACATCAATGCTGCAAGTGAGGCAATAATGAGGATTGTAGGGCTTGCTTTCATTGTATTTAGTTTAATTTATATGAATTGCTTCTATAACTTCTAAAATTCTCTTCAAAATTAATCATTTTTCTTTTTCCAACAACTATAATTTCTTTTTACTTGTCCCTTCAATATAAGTAAAGAAGTCTTTACTATTTAGAGATATCTCAAATTTGCTGGTCAAAGTTTCTTTGTTGACAAATGAATACGTTAGCCTGAATTGGGGCAATCCAAGTCTTATTTCACTAGTGAGAATTATGGTTGTATCGCTGTTAATTATGCTGTAATTTATTACATGACTTTCGTTGTCGAAATAGATAGCACGATTTGTTAAGCCCAAACTATCAGCATAAATTATCATTAGATCGTCATGAATGACTTCTTTTTTGTCTTTAATTGCAGAAATTACAGTATGGTTTTTACGTACGAGTATGTTTTTATCCAAATCGAAAGTAAAAGAGCATTCTCCTTCGCCCTGTCCTGGCTTTCCATTACCTTCTCCCACCCAACTTCCTGTCAATTGGTTCCAAATTCCCCAATTTGGGCTTTTTTGGGAAAAGGAATTGCAGTAAATACCAAGAAAAATAAAAATAAAGAGTATTCTTCTATTCATTTTAATTATAAACATTGTTTTTCCAAATAATCAGTATGAGAATAATGATAAAAAACAAGACATATAAGGAGAGAACCACTATCATAGATATGCCAATGTACTTATAATGCATCTTCAAATATCGAAATCCTGAAATTAAATCGTCTTGAATTCCTTCAATAAGACCTTCTTTTAGTAGGATTGAGGTTTTATAGAGATAATGAATGGGGAAATAATACAATAGGCATCCTGCTAAATACAGAATAGCAAGCACATAAGTGGGAATAGGCTGTTCGTAGCTTCTTGACATGTTATTTCCAAATGCAAACATGACTAAGGAGGCAATTATCATCAATCCTATTCCTACAAAGCCTAAAATGGCGAGAAATTTCATCCATTTTGCAGTTTCAAGCAGATAGTTTTTTATCTCTTGATTAACAATTAGTGTGTCGTTTGTTACAGTGTTTTCATCAAGGGTTTCCATTTTTCTGAATTTTATTATTTCTTCCCATTATGACTTTGGAGTTAAGCCCCGTTTGGTTTTATATGCTGTACGCCACCTTGCGAATGCTAATATTTTCACACTCTGCATTAATGGGGAAAGCGCCTGCAATTATACTCATTTAATATGATGTAAAAACATAGATTGAGTTTTTTTATTTTACATAGATTAACAAAACCCATGCATTATAATTTGCTTAAAAACAAAATGTCAGACTGTGGCTATCTATCGCATTGGAATTTATTATCCTCATTTGTATTGGTCATAGACTTAGGTTAAATCAATTCAATTCCATGGGTATGAGTTTGATGGGGATAATTCTAAGCTTTTTAAATAGCATATTATCTACATTAAGAAACATCATTACTTAATAATAAGTTCGTTAACCTCGTATGCAGTGGGTTTTTCTGAATATAATAATTACTCCTTTAGATTGCTCTAATAAAATTAATTCTTTACAGCATATAATGCAGCTAATTTATTTTGATTATCAATGCATTTACTTAGTCTGACGACAACAATCTGCGACTGAGTGGATTTTTTCGGCTTTAGGCTGAATTAATCGGGTCTGGAGCAAAACTTGGGGAGTTAGCTTAATTTTGGCATCAAAAGCTATCATTTGAAACTTATTTAGATTCAACCTAAGAACAACATCTACTGTGCTTAAACCTGACTTAAGTTTTGCCGTGAACAACGGGACGGTTCTGAAGGAAAGGTTAAATGACTCATTGAAGAACGTTATCATCCAACAAATCACCATAGAGTTTAAAGGTTGTAGCATAGTGGGCGAAATTTTCCAATTATTTTCTACTTCTAGTAAGAAGAATCCACCACTGGAAAACTCTACTTCTCAGAATTCACCTTCCTCAACAAGCAAAAAGAAAGCGATTTTTTAAGTTCGTCTTTTGTTTTTATTTCTATGGAAATCAAATAGATTTCTATGGTGTTTTAAGGGGGAATTAATATTTTTGTTTAATCATATTGTCCTAGTTGATTGGCTATTATAGTATAGTTTTATCATAAAATGCATCCGAATTGACATTCGTCGCATCCGAATTGACATCCGAAACTATTCCCTGGATTTCAGGTAGATGTTAGTAGTGATATTTCTTTATTAATTAAGTGAAACTACCAATACATCAAGTTATAAAGTAATGTAAGTCTGAAACGGATTATGATTTTTAGTCGTAAACGGATTAAGCCTTAGAGAGCAAAACATATATAAATTTGTGAGGGTGGTCTAGCCTCCTATTAATCTAACTCTTTTCCTCCAACAGCCTCTTTTTAAGTGCTGACACTTCAATATTCCATCCCAAACCATCGAAATATTCAGTTGAAGTGCTGAGTGTTAGCTTATAAAATGCATTATTTGAGTAACAAGTCCCGATATAAAAATAAGAATACCCCTCATGTTTATTCCATTCGATGACATTCAGCAATATCCATTTACCAAAATCACTATCATTTTTTCTTAAATCATAAAAAGAAAACCATACATGGACGAAATCAAAATCTTCTTCCACCATTAATATGTGGGCTAATACATCTTTCTTATAAGAAATGGTCAATATCTTTTTTAAATATGGCCTCGATAAAATATATGCAAGTCTCTGCTTATCCAAAAATCCGTTTTTGGCATTCGATATACACCATTCACAAAAGCCTTCATCATTCATTAGAAGGGTTTTATCCTGAAGAATAAATTTCAGATGATCTGCTTTATAATCGTTCACATATTTATGAAACACATTGTTTTGTTTGAAATGCCATTGATGTTGCAATAAATCTATCCTAACACTCCTCGCCAGATAATATATCTGATCTTCAACATTCAAATCGTTGCTATATGGGAGAAATCCAAGATTATAAATATCTTTATACTTATCCCTCTCTTCCTTAATTGCATACACACAATACGGAAACTCGTAATGTTCGTAATTTACAGAAGAATGCTCCTTAAAAATGATCTTCATACATGTTTCTTATTAATTCCGATGTGTTATTTCTCATCCCAAAATTAATATTTTTATTCAATAACCATAAATTTCAATCACAAGTTCTTCTCCCTTTGAATTTGAATTTTGAAATTTGGGTCTTTGGACTTTAATAGAACTTTGCCTCCCCACTCAATGAACCACCAACTTCTTCTCAGAATAAGAATATGCCGAAAAATATCCAAGCCCTCCATTACTGATATTTGTTACCGGATTGGCAGGTGGTGCTGACATAAAAGGTGGACTATCTCCTACTACATTACCTAGTGTATTAAAAAAATTGTAAGCTGCCTGGTCAATGCATTCTAATATCACTGTAACACTATCACCCGGTTTCAACTTTGTATTTGCAGTTATCGAAATATTATCGTCATCAGTTAATTTATCGGAAACTATCCTATAGCGACTTTTGTCGATTGCAGCGGTATCATTTGAGTTCAAAACCAAGCGATAATAGTTTCCTTGCCCAGGAGGGTCTTTAAAAATACAGGTAACTTTATAGCCGGGAATACTATCCCCTGGATGACCTCCACCGAAACCTCCTCCACCCGGAGGATTTAATACTATCATTACCGAATCAATTGGAACCATTGAGGGCATTGTCGAATGCGACTCATAATCCTTCCCATTATAGGATACTTTTAAACTATATAATCTTCCTGCAACTCCTTGCAAGGTAGTTGATTGATAAATCCCATCGGAGGTTTGAACCAGGGTTTCAGAGTTTCCTGAATTATCTGAAACCACAACCGTTGCATCAGTAAGTGCAGGAAAAACATTAGGATCGTAATAATTCACCGAACGGCTTAGTTTTACAGTATAAGGCCCTGCACGATCGGTAATATTGGCTTCAATTACAGGAGTAGGGTCTGAATTATTCAAATCGATATATACTACCTTTTCGCATGATGATAATATCATTAATGAAATAATCATCAATAAGTAGTGTGTAGGCACAAGTAAACCTAACCCAGCTTGTTTTTTCTTAAATCCTTTTATTTTGTTTTTCATCTCTCTAAAATTTAAAGTTATAAGTAATTGCGGGCACCCAACGGAACAGGGAGAGTTGTACCGCCTGTGTCTTGCTGGCATCATTAGGGTCGGGTTGAAAGTTAATGGAGTAAGCATTTTCTCTTCCATATACATTGTAAACAGAAAAGTTCCAGCTCGATTCCCATTTTTCAGTCTTCTTCCTTTGCCAGGTCAGACCGACATCCAAACGATGATAAGCCGGCATTCGATAGCCATTGCGACTGGTATACAAATTAGCCACTTGTCCGTCTATCGTATATTTACCACTTGGGAAAGTGACTGCACTACCAGTCCAATAGACCCATGTGGCCGAGAAAGTAAGTTTTTTGCTTAACTGATAAATTCCAACTATCGAAATATCATGAATAATATCCTGTTTTGCAGGGAAAGTAGTTCCGTTGTCAATTCCATCAAACTTGCGCATTGAGCGCGACAGGGTATAGCCTATCCAACCATTGAACCTTCCGCTTTTCTTCTTTAGAAATAATTCGACACCATAAGCCCAACCATTGCCAAAAAGCAATTGCGATTCAACCGTTTTATTAAAGCGCAAATCGGCTCCGGGT
>CAIXTV010000280.1 GCA_903922465.1 uncultured bacterium | reverse complement strand
AAGTTTTAAGTTTTAAGTGGTAAGGGTTAAGTTTTAAGGGTTAAGTTTTAAGTATTAAGTGGTAAGGGTTAAGTTTTAAGGGTTAAGTTTTAAGTTTTAAGTGGTAAGGGTTAAGTTTTAAGGGTTAAGTTTTAAGTTTTAAGTGGTAAGGGTTAAGTTTTAAGGGTTAAGTTTTAAGGGGTTCAGGCTTAAATTTGATTGAATGTTTTTGCATATCTATAATTCTTTATTTTGATGCATAAAGGAGTTTAATATGAAATTCTGGTTTTCTCAATTTTCAAAAAGCATTTTTTTTCAATTCTCCTTCTTTATCATTCCACATTAGGGTTTTCCGAATTTGAATTGCCTTGTCTTATATCTTAAAATCGAGAAGGGGTAAGAAATAAGAGATATTTTATAATCATCTGATGACTTTCATTAAGCCCATTATATTTACCAGATTCAGCAAAATCTAAGCTAAAATAGGCCGATATATAGAATTTAAAAATCCAATTTCTAAACATCTAACTTTAAGCTGACCGATAAACCTTGAAGGATTATATTCTACAGTAGTTTGAAATTCATGATATGCAAAAAATAGAAATGTAAGCTTTTCAACAGCATAAAACTTATTGATTAATGGAAATATTTTGGCTGAAACCCTGAATCTATAAAACGTATTTATGAAATTAACCATCATTTGAGATTTAGAAAAGGCCGGGTTTTTTTAAAAATCTGCCATTCCCATATAAAGAAACCCCTGTTTTATTTATAAATCTGCCATTTCTATATATACTAATCACGTACTTTTTGATAAATCTGCCATTTCTATATCACGGAATGCCCTGTTTTTTTAAATGTCTGCCATTTCTATATATACTAATCACGTACTTTTTGAAATGTCTGCCATTTCTATATATACTAATCACGTACTTTTTGAAAAGTCTGCCATTTCTATATCGCGGAATACCCTGTTTTTTTAAAAGTCTGCCATTTCTATATCACGAAATACCCTGTTTTTTTAAAAGTATGCCATTTCTATATCACGGAATGCCCTGTTTTTTTAAAAGTCTGCCATCCCCATATTTAATAATCACATCTATTAGAAAAAATTAGACCCTTCTTCATAATTGCATACCTTTCATGTTTAGTAATTTATTGAAGTTAAAATATAAAATCAAAAAAAAAACCGAAAACCAGCTGACCCAATTTTATTATTGTGTAACTTTACAAGCCAATTTCAAGAAAAGGAATTAATCTAGTTCAAAATATACACTTAAAAAACATATATTTATGAGTTACATCATCAAATTACCTACATCTGACTCGAAAAGAGAAGTCGCTTTAAGCATCGCAAAAAAAAGAAAAGACAGCCTTGACCCTTCAGAAAATGTTATATCCACAAAAAACTCAAATCTTTTAGATATTCTTCAACCAAGTTTTCTGCAAAAGATAATTCTTCTACAACAAGCTAAAAAAAACTATCGTCAAGCCATTCTCGATTTTAATGCCATCATCGGAAAATTAAAATCGAAAAGCGCACATGGTTTACTTTTGGTGAAATTTAAAATTATTGACAAAGATAGTGGTTGGTCACCCAGCACTTTTAGTTATTACAAGCTGCCTTTAGATGGACATTTGCCACCTTTTACAGTTGAAAATGAAATTATTAATATGGCAATAAACTTTATTCGTGGCGAAACCTTGCGTGTTGCTGCAGGAGGTATGGCTTTGAAAGATATTAAAAAACAAGACGTTGAGGCTTTGTTAAACCGATTAGTTGATTTGCGATTGGCAAAACAAGTGACTAAAGATGCATTGATAGCCGCACAATTGGCTCTTTCGGCTGAGCGCAAAATAGTTAACGAACTGATTGAAAGCATGTGGGGCGACATCGAACACGCTTCTCAGGACATTCCTAAAACAACAGCAAACGAATTTAATATTAGCTGGGGGGTGAAATATGTTCATCTTCCTGATTACGGAAAAGTAAATATTAAGGCCGAAGATGCTGACACTCAAGAAATCGTAACAGGTGTGAACTTTCGCATTGGAAAACCCAACAGTAAAGGAGGTGCCAAGAAATTTAAAAAGCAATTTGAGGTGGTATTATTAAGGACAAAGAAAATAGGCAATACCCATCTGATAGCCGAACATCCTTTATATGAAACCACCATCATCCCCATTAAAACAATTGAAAGCGAAACGATATTCATAAAAGTGAAAATGAAGAAAATAGTATTGGATTGATATGGCTGAAATTCAAAAACTTGTCCATGTCAAAATCTTTTTAATTGATGCTAGATGTTTTGCATTGAAAACAATAAAAACATAAGCTTGAATGAATTTGATAATATGAAAAATCATCTTTGTGTGGCAATTTCATTTTCAAAAAAGGAATTAGGCTAAAAACACTCATCCGAACATTAATTACATTTATCATGACATTATTTTAAGGTGTGATGACACATAAATCCTGAAAGTTTAAAATTATTATTTACATTTGTTGTGGCATAAACAATAGTGCATATTACCTTCAACCCATGCAAAGCCAGCAAAAGCTCACCCAATTTATATAACAGAAACAAAGCCAAATAAAAAACAAACACTCATCAATAACCCAAATCTAAAGAAAATGAAAAAACTTACTATTTCCTTCGTCATTTTACTTATCAGCACCATATCAGCATATTCGCAAGACCTTGAAGGCTGTAAAGATCATCCAATGTTTAGCCGAATGAAAGGATTTTCTATTGCAGAATGTGCGAAGAACTATAATAAATTAGAAACTTACAACTCGGCAGGCGAAGACATTAGCTTCGAAGGTTATTTAACTTTTTTAAACTATACATTTAATACAGAAGCAGGCGAAATGCCCAGCAACTATCAAATTATTAAGAATTATCAAGATGCAATAGTTGCCAAAGGGGGCAAAAAAGTCTACACCGACGACAAATATGGTTGCTTCGAACTGAAATCGAATGGAAAAGAATACAAAATAATGCTCAGGGACTTTTATAATGGCACCGACTTTAAATTGTATGTCCTAGAAATGGATGCTATGGTTCAGGAAATTACAGCAAATGTTATGCTTGATGCATTAAATAAAGACGGTTATATTGCCTTAAATATTCTTTTTGAAACAGGAAAATTCAGCATACAAAAAGAATCGCTTCCAATTGTTGATCAAATTTACGAATTAATGAAAACAGATCAAACCCTAAAAATTAGTATCGAAGGACATACGGATAATGTGGGCGATGCTGTTAGCAATAAGACCCTTTCGAAAAACAGGGCAAAAGCAATTATGGATGCTCTTATCGCAAAAGGAATTGATAAAGGCAGAATGTCATTCGTTGGTTGGGGACAAGAAAAACCTGTTGCCGATAACAGAAGCGAAGAAGGCAAAACAAAAAACAGACGGGTTGAAATTGTAAAGAAACAATAAACAAAAAAATTCAGTTCCCTCCTATCGTAGAATTTGCAAACCTTTTTCATGTTCTAATCCTTCACTTTGCAAACTTGTTTTCTTTAATTCATAACATCTTCAACCAATTGCATTCAAATTAGTGGGCAATTCTTATCTTCATTTCCACTGATAAAAAGTGCAATTTATAGATGAAAAAAATAATTTCATCAATTCATATCAATTAAAATCGTAACTTTGATATACTCTTAAATGTCATTGTTTTTTGTTTTTAATTAAATTCAATATTATGAAATACATCAGAATTATTTCGTTATGCATGGCACTATTATCAAGCTTTGCATCTTTTTCTCAGTCCTATTTAATTTTAGAAAAAGTAAATCACACCAAAAGTTTTAGATATACAGTGGGCGATTTAATAAAAGTCAAAGACGCACGCTTTCATACTATTTTCGAAGGGTGCATCACTTCCATTAATGACACTTCCATTGCCATAGGCAGGGGATTTATAAACTTCAAAGACATCGAAAAAGTATATATTAAGCGACAAATCATGAGCTTAATTACCAGCTTTTTAATCACAGGAGGAATAGCCTATCTGAGCATTGATAGTTTCAATGGTTTGCTTCAGTGTTATAAAATATTTTCGACAAATGTGGTGGTATCTTCCCTCAGTTTGATTGGAGCAGGTGCTGTTTTGTGGTCTTTTAAAGAACGCAGATGTAAAATATCGCCCAACAAATGGAAATTAAAAGTTATAGACTTTTCTAAACTTTAAAAAGCTAAAAATAGAGATTGAATATCATTTACTGAAGTAAGGGATGCACAAATTTCAAAATCATCAACTATTTATTCAAGTTCAAAGCCTCATAGGCTTTCACTTTAATATTTTTTGAATTTTGGATTTGGTCTATAAGTTCAATTACAAGATTTTCACTACTTTTGCAGAAAATATCTTTTATTTGAAAAACATCCTTTTATTTTGTGTTCTTTGTCTTACATCTTATATTTCAGTTGCTTCAAATGAGCTGCCTGATACGACTGCAAAGGACACCCACTTTAAAAATATTTTCCTACTCACCCCATCTTTTTATTATCTTCCAGAAACTAATTTCGCTTTTGGCATAAGTGGTAAAATAATTTTCAAATTTAAAGGGGCTGACTCTTCAACACGAGCATCGGTAATTTATCCTCCGATGTATTACACTCTAAACAATCAACTCTTACTTCAAACCTATTACACTATATTTTTCAACAAAGAAAAATGGTTATTAAACGGTAACTTAAGTTATTTACAATTTCCTCAAAAATATTTTGGCATAGGAAATCAAACTCCATCAAGCAATAGTGAGTATTATTCTTACGATGTTTTCAAAACTGAAACTACTTTTTTACATTGTTTAACTGAAAAATTATTCCTAGGAGTTGGATATCGCTTTCAACAGACTTTCAATGTTAAAACGAAAGAGAATGGGATTATGGAAAGCGAAAAGCCCGAGGGTTATAATGGGGGAAAGTGTTCGGGTATTATTGCAAACCTTACTTATGATTCGCGTGATAATGTTATATTTCCGAGCCGTGGAAGTTTTTTTGAAGGAACCGCTAAATTTCACCACTCCATATTTGGAAGCGATTTCAATTATGAAACTTATGAATTGAATTTGAGAAAGTATTTCCGTTTATCGAAACGAAATATGCATATTCTTGCTCTCCAACTCTATGGATTCTTCACCAATGGCAATCCTTTTATAAAAGACTTTGCCGAATTGGGCAGCGAATTCCTTATGAGAGGATATTATCAGGGTCGTTATCGTGATAAGAATCAAATTTCTATGCAAATGGAGTATAGGTTGCCTATTTGGAAACGCTTTTCGATGGTGTTTTTCGGAGGAATGGGTGATGTTGCCCGAAAAATTTCTGCTTTTGCAAAACCAAAACTAAAATATTCTTCCGGAATAGGCATTCGTCTAACCATTAACCGCCGCGAAAACCTCAACATTCGTATCGATTGGGCAATTACTCCCGAATCAAACGCTTTCTATTTCGGCACTTCAGAGGTGTTTTAGTTGTATTATTTGTATCTTTACAGATAATTTGAATATTTCATGTTTCTATTGAATATTCAAAATTAATTTCACCTAAAGCAACCATATGCCAAAAATTTGTGTCTAATAGAAATAAAGGTATTCAAAATGAAAACTTTCTACCAAATAATAGTTTTATTCTTAAGCTTAATTACTTGTAATATCTCATATTCCCAGGTGATTATTAATGAATATTCATGTTCAAATATCAGCACAATAGCTGACAATCATTCAAATTATGAAGACTGGATTGAATTGTATAACAGCAGTGCCATCAATGTTAATCTAGCGGGCTATTATTTAAGTGATAATCCTGCCAATCCAACTCGATGGCAATTTCCTGCAGGGATAAACATTGCAGCCAACGGACATTTGATTATTTATTGTTCTAATTTAAATGAAGTTGTCGGGACCTACATTCACACTAATTTCAAACTCACTCAAACCAAACCCGAAAAAATTGTTTTTTCAAGTTCGGCAGGAATATTATTGGAAAACATCACCCTTATTCCTACGCAAAAAAACCATTCACGAGGCCGCACAACCGATGGCGCATCTACATGGTCCTTATTTACTATTCCTACTCCAGGGACAGCAAATGCAAATGCACAACAAAACTATGCAAGCAAACCCATTTTTAGTCAGGCTGCTGGATTTTATGGCGGTAGTTTCGCTTTAAATATCACCTCTCCTGACCCAAATGTAAGCATCCATTTTACCATAGATGGGAGTGAACCAACGCTAACTTCTACATTATATGCTTCTCCAATAAACATCGACACAAACAAAGTAGTTAGAGCCAGAACTTTTAGCAGTATCGCAAATATTCCACCCAGTTTTATCGAAAGCAATAGCTATTTTATTAATCAGAATCAAACAGTGGCTACTATTTCTGTTTTTGGCGATCAGGTCGGAACTTTATTGGGAGGAAGTTCAATTGATGCTGATGCAGGTTTACAATACTTCAATCGAAATCATTTGCTTAAGGCACAAGCTACGGGCACCACCAATAAACATGGAAACGATTCGTGGGCATACGATCAAAGAGGCTTCGATTTTGTTGCCAAAGATCAATATGGATCTAATTATGCTTTATTACATAAACTCTTCGACATGAAAGACCGAACCGAGTTTCAGAGAATAATTGTAAAAGCCCTTGCAAATGATAACTACCCTTTCGAAAATGGCAGTGCACATATTAGAGACCCTTATGTTCATACTCTTGCTTTAAGGGGTGGATTATATTTGGACGTGCGCACTTACGAACCATGTGTGGTTTATGTAAATGGGACCTATTGGGGAGTGTATGATTTGCGCGAAAAAGTAGATGATGCTGACTTCACCGACTATTATTTCAATTCTGGTGAACAAGATATTCAAATGTTAAAAACTTGGGGAGGCACTTGGAGTGAATATGGAGGGGCGCAAGCACAAACAGATTGGGATAACCTGAAAAGTTATATCCTTTCCAACAATATGTCTGTTGCTTCAAACTATAATTATGTAGATAGCTTATATAATACCAAAAGCTTAGTCGATTATTTTGTATTAAATTCTTATGTAGTTTGTTCCGACTGGTTAAATTGGAATACAGAATGGTGGAGGGGTTTAAATCCCAATGCCGATAAAAAGAAATGGCGCTATTGTTTATGGGATGAAGATGCCACCTTTGGGCATTATATTAACTATACAGGAGTCCCTGATCAAACCCCTGCCGCTGACCCATGTAATCCTGAACAATTCTCAGATCCAGGGGGCCAAGGCCATACTTTAATATTAAATGCTTTGTTGAATAATGCTGTATTTAAACAATATTATGTAGCCCGCTTTGCTGATCTTTCCAACACTGTTTTCAAATGTGATAACATGCAATTCCTTCTCGATAGCCTTATTAATCAATTTGCACCAGAAATGGTACGTCAGGTAGCACGTTGGGGTGGATCTGTAACTGAATGGCAAAATAATGTTCAAACCTTAAAGAATTTTATCGATAGCCGATGTGCGCAAATTTCCTCAGGAATGATTGATTGCTATGGAATAAGTGGCCCTTATAATGTTACTTTTGATGTAGCCCCTGCAAACTCAGGCACCATAAAGGTGAATTCAGTGTGGGCTCCCTCCTACCCTTGGCCTTCTATTTATTATGGCAATATGCTTACTTTGCTTAAGGCAAAAGCAAATTCAGGCTATGCTTTTGATTTTTGGGAGATGGGCGTAGATGCCATTACTCCTTCAACTATTATTGATTCAGGTTCAACCACCTTGCATGCAAATCAAACCATAATTGCCCATTTCAAAAAGCTTGGCGACACTATTGTGGTTAAAGATTTTATTGTTCCAAATGTTTTCAGCCCAAATGGTGATGGCATAAATGATAATTTCGAAATTGCTAATGCTGAAAACTGGACTATTAACTTGATGGTTTTCAACAGATGGGGAAAAGAAATATATAAAAACTCAAACTATAAAAATGACTGGAATGGAAAAGGTTTGGCTTCAGGAGTATATTTCTATGTGATTACTGCTAATGCAACAAATCGGGAAACACAAAAACTAAACGGGAGCGTTCAACTCCTGAGATAAAGAACTCTCAACGAAAAGGCTCAAAGCAATTTTTAGTTTGACTTTTCTCTCAATAAACCACATAAAAAATAAGTCGGCAATCTACAGTTGGCAATCAACCTTAAGCAAATGGTTTAAATTTGTTTTGTTGATTGCCGACTGCGGACTGCCGACTTTTAAGTAAGCCTAATTTATTTCAATTCCTTCTTACTTTTTGCAGCAAGCAGGTAAAGCATTATAAGCTTTTGGATCTGCTTTAATGTCGTCTGCATCATGCCCTACTCTTGCAATAGATTGTTTCAAAGCAAGGGGAGTGACTTTAGAAGCATAATAAGTAATAGCAACAGATTTGTTATCTAAATTGACAACAGCTTTAGTTACGCCTTTAATGGCTTTAAGCGTGCTTTCAATTCTATCTTTGCACATTCCACACTGTGCCGACACTTTAAAGGTTACTTTTTCTGTTTTTTCTTGTTGTGCGCTTACATTTAAAGTAAAAGCTACAAATGTTACGATTGCGATTAAGCAAATTTTGATGGTTTTTTTCATTTTTAAATTGATTTTAAGATTAATAATTATTGGTTGTTGTTGAAATTTCTATTGTAAACCACAGATTCATCAGGATAAAGAATCAAGTCCCAAGAACAAAACTTCAAGTTCCAAAATGTTTCTATGAAGAAACGTTTCTTTAATTTCTAAATTTGGAATTTGAGTTTAGGGACTTTTTACTTAGAATGATATGATACCTGCATTGGTTTTTGTGTTTTAATAATTTGATTATTAGTGTTTCGCATTCCCCTTCTTACAGCAGGGAGGCAATTTCTCATAAGCCACATTATCAGCTGTAACATTATCAGCATCATAACCGAGTTTAGAAAGTGCTAATTTAAGTTTCTCAGGATTGGTCTTGGCAGTTTTGTATTTAATAGTAACAATCTTGGTATCCAAATCCAAAACAACATCCTTAACCCCAGTTTCAAAGGCAATGTTTTGCTCAATGCGGTCTTTGCACATTCCACAAACTGCTGAAGTTAATATTTTAACTTCATCCACTTTTTTAACCTCTTGTGCATTGATGGTGTTATGCATCAATATTACAATAAATACGGATGCAATGCTTCTAAAAATTGATTTCATCATATATGTTTTTTTATGTATTTAATATTGTATAGATTTTTTTCAAAATTAATATTTTATTTGTTTCGGCTGTTATTTAATAGCAAAACGCATGCCACCATAAATCACTCTTCCTACGATAGGTCCCCAAACCATAGAGGTATCGAAATGGGTATGATAAGGAATAAAGGGTTCAGTAATAGGATCATTTTGAGTAAAGTTCAGCAGATTTTCTACTCCAATATAAAGATCGACAAACCTTTTAAATTTCTTAGTAATCTGAGCGTTTACAATATAATATTCGGGAGAAGTATTGTAATCTTTTCGAACAATTAATGGCATTTTATCTTGGGGAGAAATACGTGCGCTTCCGTTAAATTGAGAAGTGACATCAAATTTCCATTTTTCAAACTTAGTTGCATAAGAAAGAGTAATCAAACCTTTGTAACGATTCAACAACAAACGATCAACCAACTTGCCATCAATGGTTTCTTTAGCATCATTAATACGGAATGCCAATAAAACTGACAATCGTTTGACGGGTTCAAAAGTTAACTGTGTTTGATAGCTATTGGCATAAGATTTACCTTTCAGGTTATAAAAATAAGCTGTTGTAGGGGTTTTGTCCAAATCAACAACCACCTGATTAACGAATTCTGTTCGATACACATCAATGCTAAATTCGGCTTTATTCTTAAATAGTTTAAAATCTTTGGTAAGATTAATTCCATAGTTTATCGCCTTTTCCTGCTTCAAATCTTCTGTTACCACAAAATTTCTTTGACTGGCCAGCAGATAAAGATTTTCAGAAATAATATTAGCAGTCCTGTATCCCAAACCTGCAGATGCTCTTAAAACCGTATTGCTATCAATCTGATATCTTATGTTTGCTCTTGGAGTATAGAAAAGCCCGTATTTATTATGATAATCAGCCCTAAGCCCGATAATAGCAGAGAATTTAGTTTTATAGCTATAGGTATATTCGAAGAATGCTCCCGGGACAATTTCTCTCCTATCCCAATTATATATGGTATCTCTGTATGATGACAAAGTTGTAATTTGCGCCATTGTTGGAATACTATCCGCTGGCAAATCTTGATATTGATAATGGAATTGAGTCTGATTATACCCTTCCTTGAAGTCATCATATAAATAACTCAAACCTGTTGAATATTTATGATCAGTATTCCCAATAATCGATTGAAAAATAAGATTTGCATAGAGACTTTGTTCTTTCCCATGATAGTTATTCACTCCGAAGAATCCTGATTGTTCGTGATGTATGCCCGAAAGTATCAATCCCAGACTTTGATAAGGACGCGAAGGAAACATGATGCCATTTTTCCAAAAAGCCTCTGCCCTTTTCGTATCTAAGCCAAAGCCATAAGGCAATTTCTTAGCATTAATTTGAGCTGTATCCAAAACAAAGGTACTTTTATTATAATCCATAGTTCCTCCACTACGGTGTTCTTCAAGGTATTTGATACCTAATCGCGAAACATATTTTCCTTTGTTGATATAATCCCAACGATTAAAAAAATTGATCGTATTCAACAAGGGCAAATCCATAAAGTTCTCGGCAAGCTTCACTTTCTCTCCACCTGAATTAATAGTAGTTGAATCAATATTATTGATTTTATTATTAAACACATCACCATGAAAGAAAATCATGGTGCTAAGTTTATCGGATAACTGATAAGATGCATTGAGGTTGGCTTCTAATCTTTGATTACTATTGCCATAAATATTAACGAATAACCTTTCTGAAGCAGAAGGTTTTTTGTATTCTACATTAATTTGTCCTGTTATTGATTCATAGCCATTTATTACTGAGGAAGTCCCTTTTGAAATCTGTATAGATTCCATCCATGAACCCGGAATATAGTTTAATCCATAAGCTGAAGCCATTCCCCTTACTGAAGGTATGTTTTCTGTTTGAATTTGACTATAGATTCCTGATAGGCCTAATAATTGTATTTGCTTGGCTCCCGTTAAAGCATCGCTATAAGATACATCAACAGAAGCATTGGTCTCGAAACTCTCTGAAAGATTGCAACAAGCAGCCCTGTATAATTCTCCAGTAGTTACGACCTGCACCTGACGAGCATTTAGTTTAGACATATAAGATGTGCCTAAGCCTCCTGTAATGATTACTTCACCAAGGTTCTTTTTATCGCCTGAAAGTTGAATATCGAGATGTGTTTCGTCAGGATTAATGCTTACAGTGTCGGAAGCATATCCCAAAAAGCTAAACACCATTTTAAAATTTGTGATGCCTTTTTTGGAAAGCGTGAACTTGCCATTGACATCAGTGGTGGTTCCCTTGATGGTTCCCAGCCAGAAAACGTTTGCCCCCACTAAAGGTGCTTTATGATTATTTTTATCCAGTTCATTCACTGTTCCACTGATAGTTTCACTATGCTGTGCATAGGATAGCATAGGAATGAATATAAGCAGATATAATATTGTTTTAAAAATTTGTTTCATAGTATATTGTATTAAAAATGATTGTAAATATTGTCTTTATCGAGCTACTTAGTTTTCGGTAATTCAATTAATACACTTTGTGGTTCTTTGCAATTTTGTGGCAAATAATAAATGCCGCAAAAACTCTAAGTCACTATGAGTGCACTAAGTTGTAAGTTGAAAGGTATAAACTAAGAACTCAATTGAAAGAAGTAAGCAGAATATGCTTAACAATCAAGTTTAAGGGAATGAAACGA
The DNA here is from genome assembly GCA_903922465.1 of uncultured bacterium. Classification (GTDB taxonomy): domain Bacteria; phylum Bacteroidota; class Bacteroidia; order Bacteroidales; family CAIXTV01; genus CAIXTV01. The sequence goes on along the minus strand of CAIXTV010000280.1, from coordinate 791 downwards.
AATGACCAACTCTTTTCCTTTAACCACATAGGGTGGCCCGCAATAATTTAAATTAAGTATTTCAGGAGTGAATTGTATGTTGGGTTTAATGTTTTCGGGTGAAATGTCACTAACTAAATCGACATTCAGTTTATGAATGATAAAACTTTCGCTTACGAACTTATCGCTTAGCTTTACATAAAGCAGAACATTTTTGCATGAAGTGCATTTTTCTTCTTGTTTAACACTGCTATCTTCAGCCTTTTGGCAACATGAAGCTTTATGCGATTTATGTTGATTGACTGTTGCCGAACCTTCTTTATGATGGCAACAATTTTCTTCTTTTAAAAACGAATAGCTGGTTTTATTACAAGCAGAGCAATGATGTTTCACAACATTGAAACCACTGACAGCCAATATAAATAAAAGGCTGAGGGTGATAATCGATATCTGTTTTAATGCCCGTTTCATGTTGCAAAGATAAGAAATATGTTTATTGGTTAATATGTTATTGGCTTATTAAGTATAATAAGTGTTGATTTTAATGCTAAACGTTTCATATTAGGCTTTTGTTTGAAAGGAAATCATTATTTCGTTTTCTTGGTTAAAAAGTCACCGATTCACTGATGAGATAATAAGCAAATTATTGTTAAGCATTAATTTCAAATCGAACCACATAGGTTCTGTGTTAATTTCCAAATTTTCTTCATTCAAATTTATTTTTTAATTTTGCTGCAGACCAAAAGAAGGCTTTTGGCGATTCAATAAACCGAAGTCTATCTTGTGCAGCAAGATTAATTTCTTGCTGCTTT
>CAIXTV010000279.1 GCA_903922465.1 uncultured bacterium | reverse complement strand
TTTTATAATACAGAGCAATTATCCTTATTTTGAAAGGGCTTACTTTTTGAATAATGAAAAAACTCATAAAACTCATGCTGATTTATAAGTGATTAAGTGATGATAAAATGTTTTAAACTGTTTTATCGGACAACAATGATTAAAAAACACTGTTGTCCAATAAAAATTCTTAAATAATGCAGAAGGTCATAATTGCAGTGTGTTTTGAAATATTTCGCCCCCATGGGCTTACATCTCATGATGATCAATATTTCAAGCAATTTTGCGTCCCTATGGGACTTAGTAAGTCTGAAAATTATTGATCCTGTAGGGATTATATATTGGTAGCGAAAAGAGTTACGTTGAATTTAAGCCCCCTTAGGGACCATATAACTATTAGTCGAACAACAATGTATCTGAATCTTTAATCATCTTTTTTAAAGATTTTATATCCGGATTCATCCATTTCATTATAAAAGTTTTATTTTCTATATCAATCCCGAGTATCTTGCCTAACAACTTAGCATTTGTCTTTTTTAAAGTCAGGCGATAAAAGACTAAATTACATAATGCTTCACCATAAATTTCTTCAGTACAGGGAAATATCGCTTTGCAATTTCCAAATACAACAAAACCAAATTCTTTCTTTCTCAATTTTGTAGTCTCAACCAATACAACTTCGCCGATTAAATTGTAGTTCGCGGCAAATTCCCATTCAAAATTCTCATATAATGGATGCACCCAATCAGCAATATAATCGAGTGTTCCCGGATCAGTTTGTCGTATTTTACATCTTATTGGATCCCCATTATGTAATTTTTTGATTTCATTCTGGAAGTAATGAAACATATCAGTAGAATAGGATTCTCTGCTCAATTGAATTTGAGCCAAATAAGTATTTAATATCATCACCTCCATTATCTTACCTTTTTTTAAAACATATGCATCAACAGTTTTCCCAACTAAAGCAATCTGATCTTCTGCTTCTTTAATTAGAAATTTCGAAGCTTTTTTTATAAGGACACCTTTTTTTGTTTTACTTTTATAGCTACAAACAACAATATCGCCTTTCGAAAATAATTTAAAAAGTCTTTCGGGGCTGTAATTATCTTTATAATAAGTCCCGATAATCGATCCGCATTCCCAATTAAAGTGATATCCTAATTCAACTTTCAATAAGTTACTTTTTGCCTCTAAAACAATGCCTGAATAATCAAAATTAGGTTCGAAAAAAGCTTTTTTAAATTGAGGAATACGAGAATTTAAAGAATAGGTCAATAAAGCTTCATCTTGTTTCAACACAAGACCGTAAAAAACTTTCGTTGTTAGTTTGCTAAAAACAATATCCCAGAAATCATTATCATAATATTCCCAGGGGGCATATCTAAAAGGAACAAAACAAAATAAACCATAAACGCTAACTATAAATCCCGTTTTTATTCTTTTTTCAAAATTAAATGGGATGGGAATTCGATTGGAGTTTTCGTTATTAATCTTATTAAATACAACAACTTTCCAATCCATATTGTTATCCCCTGAATTATTTTCTGACATAAAGTTATATGATTAAATGCAAATACAAATGTAAAAATTATTTTTAAGCCTAGACTAAAAACTTATTTTCCTCCTAATTAATTCCCCCCTCATTTTTCAATCTGATTATTTTGTGTTGTCATTTACTTGAATATATAGGATCTGAAACAGAAATTTGCCAGATTGAATTATGACCGACTTGCATAATAAAGAAACACTAAGCTTTAATATGAGGCGGATTAAAAGGAAGGATACCAGGCCTGAAATGTTGGCTCGGAGGTTTCTTTTTGCAAATGTTTTCGTAAGTTAAATTAGGAAATGCAACTTTTAGGAAAATTTAGAAAGTATTAAAATTAATTTTTCGAGGAAGAAACAGAGAGTTAATGTAGAAAACTTCGCCACAATGGCGTAAAATTAATTGTTAGCGCCAATTAAAAGAAGCCGAAACGAAGAACTAAAATTAAAAAGTAAAACATAGTGAAAGAACAGTAAGAAGATAAAAATATTAACAGACGGCCAATTATTTAAAGACTCTTAAGCCAACGATAAATTCAACTCGCAAATGCGATTTTAACGAAAACACAATCCAAAATAAAAAACAAAAAGCTTGAATATATTCCAACTCATGAAAAAAAAGAACGCAGTATAGTCATATTTTGAAATAATGTCCGTAATTTTGTCCGTTAAATATGGCAACAATAAATTATTTTCTCGAAAAAACTGACAAAAAAGGACTTGCAACGATTCATCTTAGAATAAATTGCAATGGCATCCAAATAGAATTAGCTACTGGGAAAAAGGTTAATTCTGAACAGTTTGACAAGAAAAAGCAAAGGGTGACAGGGATTTCAATGGAATCTACTGAAATAAACCATTATCTTAAATTTCTTGAAGATCGGGCAAATGAACTTTTGCACCACTCAGCCAAAAGAACTTACTCACCAGAAGAAATAAACGCTATTTTAACCCAACATATTGAGAGTTACAAAGAAAGTAAAATCGTAAATATTGTAAAAGAGCAACTTGATTTATATGGGAAATCTTTTACATTTATAGACTTATTCGCCGGTGCTGGTGGTTTTAGCGAAGGTTTTTTACAAGCTGAAATAAATAATAAGTTTTTTGACTTTATTGCAGCAAGTGACATCAACGAAAATTGCGAACTCACTCATATTGTTAGGTATAATCATCAATTGGGTTTAAATGCTAAATTTTTACGGCAAGATATAACTGAACCTGATTTCTTGGAAAATCTCCTTAATAACATAGGTGACAAAAAAATAGATGTGGTTTGTGGTGGACCTCCATGCCAAAGTTTTAGTTTGGCTGGAAAGAGAAGGAAGTTTGACAAAAAAGACGACCTGTTTTCTCATTATCTGGAAGTAATTAAACGTTTACAGCCAAAATACTTTGTAATGGAGAATGTTAAAGGTATTTTGACAAAAGAAGGTGGAAAAATAAAGGATTTAATAATTCAAGAAATTAATTCAATTGTAGATTTGAAAGAGATCCCCGTTTTAGTTTCATTCATTAAAAGAATTAAAAAAGAGAATTATTCATTTTTACTTGATTGTATTATTAAAGGTATTGAAATAGAATCTCTTAAAGAATCAGAGATTGAACTCGGGAGAGAAGATTTTATTCGTTTTGTAGATAATAGATTTAAGCAATTAACACCTAAGATTGCTGACTACAAAACAAGTAAAACAGATTTTAGCATCAATAGTATTAGGCATGGTTTCAATTTTCTTGCACGTACGAAAGAATGGGAAAAATTAAAAAGAAGTATTATTAAAGAAAAAGATTATTGCAATATAGATAATGATTCATTTGTTGACACTTTTACCGATTTCTTAACTCAAATTAGTTCTGAAAATGTAATTGTTCAAATTGAAAATTCATTCAAAGATTTAAAAGTCCCAAGTAAATTCCAAAAAGATTGTACTGATATTATAACAGCTTTAAAGATATATTCCGCTTCATTTGATGAAACCGTTGAAATATTGTCTTCTCTGTGTACCGTAAAGGAGAAAAAGGAGTTAAACGTTATTCTTGAAAGCATACGATTATATAAAATAGAGAAACCGTTTATTGCTAATGCATCAAACTATGGTGTTCCGCAAAATCGTGAGCGCGTGCTATTTATTGGTTGCAGGAAGGACCAAACCTTTATTTCTGAAATCCAACCATCGGTTAAAGACAAAGAAAAAGTTACTGTTTTTGAAGCTTTACATGATTTAGACTTCATTGGAAACAACCAAGAAGCTCATTACTATGAATTGGATGATATAACAAGGCCCTTTAATGTTACTGACACTAAGATTTTGAATCTAATACAAAAAAGAGAAATTGATGGGAAAATCAATCTAAAAGAAGGAAAAACATTTTCAGAATGGTCAAGAGTAGGGCGTTTAATTGAACGTTACAGACCAAAATCCAAGCCCTTTTACGTGAAAGATTTTAAAGGATTATCAAATGGCGAAAAAGATTTTGATGACTTGAGCAATCACAAAACTAGCAATCAAAATGATGATGTTATTAAACGTCTTCAAATCATTTTAAACCAAGGTGATTATAAATTGGCTCAATGTGAACTTGAAGAATGTGGATTAAATTCAAATAAGAGAAATTACAATGTATTAAAACCAGATGAGCAAAGCTCAACAATAATGACGATACCGGACGATTACATTCATTATAATTCACCTAGAGCTCTAACTGTTAGAGAAATGGCAAGGCTTCAATCCTTTGATGATTCATTTGTCTTTCAAGGGAAGCGTTCAACTGGTGGTAATAATCGCAAATCTGAAGTCCCTCAATATACTCTTGTGGGCAATGCAATTCCTCCATTATTAGCAAGAGCTGTAGCGAGCGAAATTCTAAAAAATATTAGATAATGAGAGTACTAACTGAATTAGAACAAAATAAAATCAAGATTTTAACAAAGAATCAAGTATCACTTGCTCTTATTGAACCAACTGAAACTGGTTTGAAAAAATCAATTATGGACGCAACAGGTCCTATTAGAAGTTATCTAAAAGAAAACCAAATTCACGATTACGATTTTCAATTACAAGGTCCTGAACACAAAGTCATAATTAATGCTAATATATACTCTGATTTTAATCTTACAAATTCAAATGCCTCATTATATAGGCCAAATACAAAAAAGGGAGACCCTAGGATTTGGTTTTCTGGACTAACCAAATTTACGGTTCCCAATGATATTGTAGCGATTATTTTTTATGATAATGAATTTCACATTTTCAACCTAAGTCAATTAAACATTGAAAATATTTTAAACACGAATATTCATAATCCATTTAAAGATTTAATTACAGACATAAGCAGTAAAGCCAATCAAGTCGCATTTGAATTACTAGCAATGTTAAGAAAAGTGGCAAACTTAGGTCCGATTCCATCAACAGTTGATGCTGATACATCCGTTGGTAGAACTTTAGAAACGGCCCTTGGAATAAATATAAATTCATCTAAAAAACCAGACTACAAAGGAATTGAGCTCAAATCGTTTAGAAGTAGTAGAACTAATCGAAAAAATCTTTTTGCTCAAGTCCCTGATTGGAGTTTGAGCAAATTCAAAAGTTCCCATGAAATTTTAGATGCCTTTGGTTATAAACGGAATCAAGATTTCAAATTATATTGTACTGTTTCTGCTATTACTAGGAATTCACAAGGATTAAACCTTAGAATTAATTTAGATATAAAGCAAATTATAGAGAATTCAGATAAACCAGAAATTGGTGATTTTGTCGTATGGACACTTAATGGCCTTCATGACAGATTATTAGAAAAACATCGTGAAACATTTTGGGTTGAAGCAAACAGTACAATAATAGAAGGAAAGGAGCATTTTCAATATAAATTTGTAGAGCATACTAAAAAGCCAATCACTTCCCAATTTGATTTATTAGTTGATCAGGGCATAATTACTCTTGACCATCTTATTAAAAGGAATATAAATGGTAAAGTTGTAGAGAAAGGCCCTCTTTTTAAAATCAAACCTAAAGGTCTTGACTTATTATTTCCACCAAGTGAAAAGTATAATCTTATATAGTTTGCCAATTCTTCAAGCCACACATATTGCAAAGCTCTACGAGCCAACACTAAAACAAAAGCTTATCAAAGAATATGGTTTGCTTACCGCATATACGAAAAAAGACGAAGGCATTTTCGATTAAACTGCCTCGCCTAAAATTAACTAACGTAATGCCCCCTCCCATCCCCCAAGCCCTGAAAGGGCGATAATTCACTAACACAGGGTGCAGCCCTGTGATATTAAGAACACCTAACACAGCATCCCATGAGTCAATCGCTAGTAAAAAACTATCTCCACATCGTGTTCAGCACCAAGCATCGCGTACACTTAATACACCCACCGATAGAAAGTGAACTCCATGCTTACTTAGGAGGTATCTGTAAAAACTTAGAATGTCATCCAATTAAAATAGGTGGATATACCGACCATATACATATACTCTGTATGCTTTCGAAAAAGATTCGCCTGATGGATCTTATAGAAGAAGTGAAATCGCATTCATCGAAATGGATGAAAACTAAAGGTGATGAATATAAAAACTTCTATTGGCAAGATGGTTATGGTGCATTTTCTGTTAATCCTTCAGAGGTGGACATAGTGATTAATTATATCACGAATCAGAAGAAGCATCATGATAAGAAGACTTTCCAGGATGAATATAGGGGAATACTTAATAAGTATAAGGTGGAGTTTGATGAGAGATATGTGTGGGATTAGTATATTATAGATGGAGAGATTACGCCCTTACAGGGCTTCTGTCTGAGGAGTAGATTAGTTAACTTAGGGGCTTACCTGGATCATAGGGCTTCACCCTATGTTAGTGAATTGCGCCCCTTCAGGGCTTATGCATGGAGGAGTAGATTAGGTTGCTTATAAGTCAGGTGCATACGCTAATAATAAGGCATACTTTATAGGGCTTCACCCTATGGTAGTGGATTGCGCCCCTTCAGGGCTTTAGCATGGAGTAGTAGATTAGGTTAGATTATAAGTCAGGGGTTACGTGAATCATAGGGCATACTTCATAGGGCTTCACCCTATGGTAGTGGATTGCGCCCCCTTCAGGGCTTATGCATGGAGGAGTAGATTAGGTTGCTTATAAGTCAGGGATTACGGGAATCATAGGGCATACTTCATAGGGCTTCACCCTATGTTAGTGAATTACGCCCCTTCAGGGCTTATGCATGGAGGAGTAGATTAGGTTGCTTATAAGTCAGGGGTTACGGGAATCATAGGGCATACTTCATAGGGCTTCACCCTATGGTAGTGGATTGCGCCCCCTTCAGGGCTTATGCATGGAGGAGTAGATTAGGTTGCTTATAAGTCAGGGATTACGGGAATC
>CAIXTV010000278.1 GCA_903922465.1 uncultured bacterium | reverse complement strand
TGTTTTGATAAAATAAGTCGTGTTTTGATAAAATAAGTCATGTTTTGATAAAATAAGTCGTGTTTTGATAAAATAAGTCATGTTTTGATAAAATATGTCATGAATGATGATTTGATGGAAGATTCAATTAATTAATATCGGCAATTTCACGATAAGCGTCTTTATGGTGAATATATGGCCTGAAGCTAATATTTAGGATATCCAATTGAAATATTTGATCTTAAAAGAGGAAAGGGGTTGTAGGTTTAAGATGAAAGTCGGCGAAAACAAAAATCTTCCGGAAAGACTTGCTTGGAGTTTATTTATACCAAACACATAAGTTTGCCTCGTTTTCCTTCACTTTCCCATTTTCAATCAACCATTGCAGCACACTGAGGGCTTTAGGTTCGTCTTTAGTTTCGAAATTCGAAATCAAGTCATCTTTATTCTGAGGCATTTCAATCAGATGGGCTTTAATGACTTCCATCACTGCATCGAACTCCACATTGCTAATTTCTAATTTATTACGTTGCAGACATACATCGCACAAACCACATCGCAGCGAATGTAATTGGCCAAACCAAGTCAGCAGAAACCGACTTCGGCATTTGTTTTCTGTCGTCACAAACTGCATCATGGCAAGCATACGTTCATGGGCTTTTTGTTTGCGAATTGCATAAGTTTCGGGCGAAAAACTTATGTTTTTTTCATCGATACGGTTCTGCGTAAAAACAAACTGAGGCTTTTCCTTGGCGGGTAAATAAGAAACTACTCTCATGAGGTCGAGTTTCTTTAACATCTCAACTATAATTTTTTCGGGAATATTAGTATATTTAGCCAATTGAGCCTCATATATGACCACATACCAAGTAAAAAGACCACCATAAGTCCGTAATAGCAGCTTTACGAATTTGTCGTAATAAGGATTTTCCACCTGAAAGCGATATAAATCATTTTGCTGCATACAAATCATGAGTTGCGAACTTGATTTTTCAGCATCCGTTATACGTACAAAGCCCTCTTTTTCTAAGATATTGAGAGCATTATACACCAAAAGATGGTTTAAATTAAAATTTTGAGAAAAAGCATTAAGGTCGAAATCGAAAGGAATATCCCTACCTGCGCCCACTGGTATTTGAAAATAGTTTCCGAGGGCTTTATAAACTGATTTTATGAAACTTATTTCGGGGAAACTCAACTGGAAATTGTTTTCCGATTGTTCAACATCCGTATCATCCCATAAAAGATAAGCAAAAGCAGGTTTTTCGTCCCTTCCGGCCCTTCCTGTTTCCTGAAAGTAGGCTTCTGGCGAATCGGGAATGTCGAGATGAATTACTAAACGAACATCAGCTTTATCGATGCCCATTCCAAAAGCATTCGTGGCAACCATCACCTTGATTTTTCCTGTCGTCCATTGCCATTGTTTGATATCGCGGGTCTTATTATCGAGACCAGCGTGATAAAAATCGGCTGAGATTTGGTTTTTACGAAGAAAACTCGCCGTTTCCATCGTCTTGCGCCTGTTTCTGACATAAATTAGGGAAGTTCCCGGAAATTCTTGAATGAGCTTAAGAAGGCGGTCAAATTTGTTTTCTTCATGTAAAACCCTATAGGCAAGATTATTTCTTTCAAACCCAGCCTGATAAACTACTTCATTCTTAAATTGAAGATTTTTACGAATATCCTGAGCCACTTCTACGGTAGCAGTTGCCGTAAGTGCAAGAACAGAAACTCCGGTCAGATATTCCCTGATGGCGGCAATCTGCAAATAGGGGGGGCGAAAATCATAACCCCACTGCGAAATGCAATGGGCCTCGTCGACAACAATCAGACTGATGCGTGTTTGCTTAATCATTTCGATAAACTCATCCGTCAGGAGGCGTTCGGGCGAAACGTAAAGGAATTTAATTTTTTGATGCACGCAATGATTGTAGCTTAACTCAATCTGAAAACGACTTAAACCCGAAAAAATGGCTTCCGCTTTAATGTTTTTCGATTTAAGTTTTTCCACCTGATCTTTCATCAGAGCAATAAGAGGGGTAACCACAATGCAAACACCCTCCATTAACATTGCCGGCACCTGAAAGCAAAGCGATTTCCCGCCGCCTGTGGGCATTAAAGCAAGCACATCCTTGCGTTGCATTACCGAAAGAATGATGTCTTCCTGCAAAGGCCTGAAGTGGGTATAGCCCCAGTGCTTAATTAATACTTCTTTTATCCTTTCGTTCATGATGATGATTACATTGCCGGCTCATTTACCTCATACAAATATACACAATAATAATAACATGAAACATCCACTATCACATTTCCCCTGATATAATGATGTTTATGATTATATAAAGATGTTACCGTTAGCTTCCCAATTTTCAAGTTTTCTTATAAATTTCAGAGATGATGTTTGTTTTTGAATAGATGTATGAATTGAAGAAACAAAAAAAAGACTGTCTTTTCGGGACAGTCTTTCTTTTTAAAATAAGTTAAATGATTTAAGCACCCAACATTAATCTTTTGAAGCCGGTAACTTTTAAATCTTTATCAAGTTCAGTAATGAATTGACCAACCGATTTCTTAGTATCTCTAACGAAATCCTGATTCAACAAAGTGCTGTCTTTGAAAAACTTTTTCAGTTTACCTTCGGCAATCATTTCAATCATATTTTCAGGTTTTCCATCTTCACGGGCTTGTTCTCTACCAACTTGCAATTCGTTGTCGATAGTTTTTTGGTCAACGCTTTCCTGATCTAAAGCAACAGGGGCCATAGCAGCAATTTGCATTGCAATTTCGTGCCCGATATCAGCTAAATTAGGAGATTCGTTCTTGTTAAAACCAACGATGGTAGCTAAACGGTTTCCCTGATGATTATAAGCGAAAACTTTTTCGGAAATTATAAATTCATAACGAGATAGGGATAATTTTTCGCCGATTTTGCCAATATAATTCATTATATTTTCAGCGATAGTAAAACCATCCACCACGATTTCGTTTAATTCGTCAAGAGTTTTTGGTTGTTTTTCGATAGTAATGTCAGAAACTTTTTTAGCGAAATCGATAAATTCCTGATTTTTCGCAACAAAGTCAGTTTCGCAATTCAACATGATAATAGAAGCGAAAGTGCTATCGTTCGATAATTTTGCTAACACAATACCTTCGTTAGCGTCTCTATCAGCACGTTTGCTTGCAATTTTCTGTCCTTTTTTTCGTAAGTGATCAACTGCCTGATCAAAATCGCCATCACACTCTACTAATGCATTTTTACAATCCATCATTCCCGCACCAGTCATTTGACGAAGTTTGTTTACATCACTTGCGGTAATATTTGCCATAATTCTAGTTTTTTTAGTTATATAATTTGTCTTTTAATAGTTGGTCTTTTAACAACTGTTTTCTTTCCGGCTTTAATGCCATCAGGAAGTTCGGTAGCAACTTCTGCTTCGTCACCTAATTTAATGGGTTTGAGTTCTTTTTTTGCTTTTCTTGCTGCTCTTTCTTCTTCTTCTGCAGCAATTTCAGCTAAGGTTTTTAATGTTGTACCTTCTTCATCATTTTCCATTTGATCATCATCATCTGATTGTTTATCTTTATCAAGTTTACGATCATTCAATCCTTCTTCAATCGCTTGCGTCATGATGCTAAGGATGAGAGAAATTGATTTTGATGCATCATCATTGGCTGGGATTGGAAAATCAACCAAATTAGGATCTGAATTGGTATCAACAATTGCGAAAGTTGGTATGTTTAATTTTTTTGCTTCAGCTATGGCGATATGTTCTTTTAAAATATCTACAACAAATAAAGCTGAAGGTAGTCTTGAAAGGTCAGCAATACTTCCTAAGTTCTTTTCGAGTTTTGCTCTCTCACGAGTAACCTGAAGTCTTTCTCTCTTTGATAATGAAGTGTAAGAAGAAGTATTCATCATTTTGTCGATAGTTGACATTTTACGAACTGCTTTTCTGATAGTTGCAAAATTGGTTAACATACCACCGGGCCAGCGTTCAGTAACGTAAGGCATACCCACTTTTTTCACATGAGTTGCTACAATTTCTTTTGCTTGTTTTTTGGTAGCAACAAACAATATTTTTTTACCTGATTTTGCTATCTGCGTCATTGCTTCTGCAGCTTCTTCGATTTTAGCAATGGTTTTGTAAAGGTCGATAATGTGAATACCATTTCTCTCCATAAATATATAAGGAGCCATATTGGGATTCCATTTTCTTTTGAGGTGACCAAAATGGCAACCTGCGTCTAATAATTCATTAAAATTTGCTTTTGACATTGTATTTGTTTTTTGTTTACGTTCTTATATATAACTCAATTGCTGAGTAGCCCTTTTTATTGAGGAGTCTCAGCAATTTAGATACTAAACAACGATATAATCTATCGTTTACTGAATTGGAATCTTTTTCTTGCTTTTGGTTGTCCTGGTTTTTTACGTTCAACCATACGGGGGTCTCTGCGCATTAGGCCTTTTGCTTTTAAAGCTGGGCGGTCTTCAGGGTTGATTATACATAGTGCTCTTGAAATAGCAAGGCTTAATGCTTCGGCTTGGCCGTTTAAACCTCCACCAATCATGTTAGCAGTTATGTCGTATTTATCTAAAGCTTTTACAATTTCGAGAGGTTGAAGTACTTTGTAATGCATTACTTCGGTTGAGAAGTAATCTTTGTAATCTTTTTTATTTACAATAATATTACCGCTGCCTTCTTTAAGATAAAGACGCGCAATAGCAGTTTTTCTTCTTCCTACGGTGTTGATAACTTCCATGTTATTTAATTGTATTTATATTTAAAGGTTGAGGTTGTTGTGCTTGATGTGGATGCTCGGTTCCGGCATAAACATGAAGGTTTTTGTAAATTGCATTTCCTAGTTTGTTTTTAGGAAGCATGCGTTTAACGGCCATTTCAACTAAAGAAATAGGTTTCTTTTTAAGAATTTCTCTTGGAGTTGAAAAACGTTGGCCACCAGGATATCCTGTATGTCTAACATATTGTTTAGCGGTGAGTTTATTCCCTGTCATGCGAATTTTCTCAGCGTTTATAACAACAATATGATCGCCGCAATCCATATGAGGTGTAAAATAGGTTTTATTTTTACCTCTTAGGATATGTGCTACCATTGATGCAAGGCGTCCCAATATCTCATTTTCGGCATCAACTAAGTGCCATGCTTTTGTTACCATCTGCGGATTTGCAGATTTTGTTTTGTAACTTAATGTATCCATCTACTTAAGTGTTTCTTTATCAATACTATGTTTAAAAAAGGGAGTGCAAAATTACGCTTTATTTTCAATTTATCAAATTTACTTTAGTTTTTTTATCAGATTTCTCAATATTTAGTCCTTTTTCTGATAAATAAAATGATTTTTCCCTGTCCTCACACTAAGAAAAATTTATTTTGAAATCCAATAGATTAGCCTCTTTTCAAAATAAAAGATGAAAATTAATTTGTCAAAGGTAAGCTTTTTGTTATATCGGCATACAAAAAAATAAAAAAGTCTGCATTAAGCCGATGCAGACTTTTAAAAATACTGAGTTTTGAGTTTTTTAGAGATTTTCTTATGTAATTACTATCACTTTGTAGCTGAATTGGCCAACTACATCAATCTTTATAATCTAATGAGTGTAAATATCCATTCTTTATTTGTTTCTACAACTGGCAAATCTCAATTAGAGTATGTCCATCTGTGATTTTGATTTTTCATGAATTTATTGCAATTCAACGGTCTTGATATATTGAATGGGCAATAGGATATAACTTAAGAGTCGACAAAACAAGTAAGCTCCACTTGCGGAAAATACTTTTGTATCTGGTTTTTCCTCAGCTCTATCGAAAAGGAGTGTCTGGTTTAATTATAAAATTGTTTAGTACCAAGAACTTTGGGACAGAAAGTATTCAATTGGATAACTTGTGGCTTTACCAAGGGCATTCATTTTATAGTTGATTTTTTGAATGAGAATAGCTTTGCTTTAAAGTGTTATTAATAACACGAAATCAGCAGTATTATTAAGATGTTTTTTCGACCAAGGTTTTCGATGTAAATTTATAAAAGCCTGCAAAAAAATATTGCAGGCTTTTATAAGAATACTTTTTAAAGTATTATTTCCAGCTTATCTTTACATTTTGTGTAGTAAGGGAAGTCTTTACTCTAACCAAATAGATGTCAGCGGATAAATCTAAAGAAGTATTAAACACATTGCTGCCCTTGAGTTTTGAGCTGAAAACACAAGCCCCAGTCAAAGAATAGATTTCAACTTGTTGCAATTCTTCTCCAGTTTGAGCCACGATGTTTAATTGATTATCTTTAGTAAACACTTTGCAATCTGAGTTGTAAATTGATTTAATATTATCACTGAAGCGGATAAAGAACCGTCCAAGAATTGCTTCTGACGAAAAATCAAATTCGTAAGAAGTGTTTTCGGTGAGACTTATCAATTTCCCTTTCAAGCGATCTTCAAGATAAATTGCTTCATTGCTTTCAAGCCCAAAAGAAGTGATTTTTGCTTTCGAAGCTCCTGAAATATTAATACCAAGTGGAATAACAGTGTTTGTGTTATCAATGGTGTTGATAATCAGTTTTTGTCCATTAGAAGATTCAGTATACATTTCTAGAGGTAATTCGTTAAACAATTTTTCGGAATCAAATTCCTCGAAAGTGGTTTTAGCATTAGGGTTTTTGCAAATAGCCAATTCGTCGTAACCTCCATCAGATTCTGTTTTCAAGCGAAGCAAAATTTCGGTATTCGAAACTTCTTTATAGAAAGGAGCGGTAGAATGAGTACGCGCATTCGGTGGGAAAGAAATTTTTGGGGAATTGTAAATAGCTTTTACAAAGAAACCTTGCATTGGAGCAATAAAACCTAAAGTGCCAGCTGGAACTCCAACCCCATTTGTGGAATTATAAGTTCTAAAATAAGTGGTTGTAGTAATTGGTGAAAGATTGGGGTATAAGCTATTATCCCATAAATATAATGTAGTGCTGATGTTTGTTTTTCCTAATAAACTCCAATTCAAATATGATGTGTAGGGATTTGCAATCAAGTTCCAACTCTGATTTGGCAAAGAGCCATTATAAGTCAACGAAATGGTGTTTAAGCAAGGAACACAAAACAAAATTCCTGACAAAGTGGCTGTGAAATTTGTATTAGGTTTAACAGCATAGCCTACACCAGGTAGTAAACTGAAAACAGGTGATGTAACTGGATATGTCCAATTGTTCCCATTAATATAAGGCTTTAATTGAACACTTCCGCCGCTTGGAGTGAGATTAGCAAGAGTTGATCCGAGGTTTTGATAAAAAGGAGAACCAAACAAATGCCACCCGTTGTTAAGATATCTTTTTGCAGTTGCAGGCAAATCGCAATTATCATAAATAAACGATCCCCCACAAGTTAAAATAAAGCCCGAAACACCTGCGTTATTAATAATAGGACCCGTTACTGTGAATTTACTGCAACATGATAAAGTAAGTGATTTTGTAGGATTAATTGTAATCAGATTGCCATTTCCGGAAATTTTAATGCCAGAATTATGGCAGCAATTGTCAAAAGTAATGTTTTTGTCAATTACGAGTGTGCCAGAAGTTAAGACAATAATTTTGCCATCAAGGTTACAATCAAAGTTGATGTACCCATTGTTACATACTCTTTCAATAGCCCATCTTAATGATCCTGGGCCATTGTCATTAATTGTTGTAACCCAAACCACAGAGTCACAAGCATTATTGTTGCAAGGAGTCACGGTTATGATTTGCGAATGTATTGTGAAATTAGCTGGGCAATCTGTAACTTTCCAGCTTCGAGTGATTGTGTAACCTCCGCTAATTTGTCCGGGTGCAATAACATCTGAATAGGTTGTAATAAGATTCCCAACTGAAGTGCAATTGTCAGCAAGTGCCGATGGTAAACCCGTTATTGTTGGGTTTGCATCATATATGCAATTAGGGTTTGGGTTTATTGTAATGTCAGATGGTGCTGTGAAACTTGGTGAGATATTGTCGGTTATGGTGTATGTATATACCCAGGTATAATTGCTGTTTGCACAATCAGTATATGTAAAAGTCCAGGTCTTGTTTCCATTACAAGAAGGTGTGTTCCCTGGAACCCCAACACTAATACTTAGAGGACGATTACAGTTATCTAAAACATTTGGAGGCGTTGGCATAATTGCAAGATTATAACATGTAACAACAGAACTTCCTGATGCAGGCATACTCACAACAGGAGCTAAAATAGTATAAGTGTAAATCCATAGATAAGTTTGATTCGCACAATCAGTATAAGTAAAAGTCCATGTTTTACTGCCCGCGCAACTTGGATCACTTCCTGGAACTCCTGAGCTAACACTCAAAGTCCTTCCGCAATTATCCAAAACGCTAGGAGGCGTTGGTGCAACAGCAAGGTTAAGACAAGCCACCGTTGAACCCCCGGGAGCAGGCATGCTCACAACAGGAGCAGAAATAGTATAAGTATAAACCCATTCATAAGTTTGATTTGTACAATCGGTATAAATAAAAGTCCAGGTTTTGGTTCCGGCACATTCAGGATCAGTTCCAGGGACTCCTTCACCAACAACAAGCAGGCGATTACAATTATCATATGCATTAGGAGGCGTAGGCTCAATGGCTAAATCTAAGCAAGCAACAATTGAGCCTCCAGGAGGAGGCATGCTTAATGATGGGTTTGAAATATGGTAAATGTATTTCCATTCATAAGTTTGATTTGCACAATCAGTATAAGTAAAGGTCCAAGTAATATCTTCGTTACGAGCAGGATCACCACTGGCAATACCTATGCTTGCGCTAAGTGGACGATTACAATTATCCAATATTATAGGAGGTGTTGGTTCTATAGCTAAAGCTGGGCAGGGAACAATTGAGCTTCCTGATGCAGGCATGCTCACAATAGGAGCAGAAATAGTATAAGTATACACCCAATCATAGGTTGAGTTCGCACAATCAGTGTAAGTAAATGCCCAAGTCTTGGTTTTGGAGCAGTCAAGAACACTTCCTGGAACTCTTGGGATAACGCTAAGTGGGCGATTACAATTGTCAAATACGGTTGGAGGTGTTGGAGCCACCGCAAGAGCCGGACAAGCAACAGTTGAGCCCCCAGAAGCAGGCATACTCACAACCGGAGCAGAAATAGTATAAGTATAAACCCAATTATGATTGTTCCCTTCGCAGTCAGTGTATGTCCATGTATAGCTTCTTGTACCTGAGCATGCTGGAAGAGTACTTATAACTGGTCCTGTTGGAATGATTTGATTGCCGCAATTATCATTCACGCTTGGGGGGACAGGAACAGTGTTAGTTGCCGCTGGGCAAGCTACGGTTGAGCTCCCGTTTGAAGGCATAGTGAAATCTTCACGTTCTATTTTGTACACATAATTTAAATATCTAGTGAAAGCTCCTCCGTTCGGGCATGAAGTGTAATCAGTATAAGACCAGGAATAAGTTCTGTTCCCTTCGCAGCTAATTGGATTGGGGTCGTCAACGTATCCAATTGGGGTGAATGTTATTGTGTTATTACAATAATCTTTTATCCCTGATGGTGCTACTGGTTGAGTAGCTTGATTTAAGCATGCTACTGTTGAACCTCCACTTAATACTACGGTATTGTAATTGATCTTTCCACAATGGTCAGTAACCTTAAGTCGCAGAACAACAACCCCAACTGGAGAAGGAGCTGTATACGTTGTTGGATTTGTTGTAGTACTTGAAAAACTGCCGCCACCTTCTACAGACCAAAGATAGGAGTATGGTGGTGTGCCTCCACTAATTGTTGCAGTTAAAGGGTATGTAACTCCAGGATTTAAATAAGAAGAAAAATTAACTATTGCTTCTACCTTCTTTTGATAGCCAGACATAAGCAAAAAATTAAAATAAACCCGCTCAGCAGCAACCCGCTCAGCGACTGTTCCATTATTAAGGCTATGTGCCGCTTCATATATAACAAAACCTTTATTTCCAAAAGCTTGTCCATATGCTACTAAAGCTGCAGCATTGGGATAGGTGTATGAAACATGTGGGTGGGCATCCGTATTAATATAGTCTGGATCGTAGACTCCGATTTTTGTCGAGCTTCTCCAACCTGTAGGTCCTGGAACAAAAACTCTTTCAGAACCATTTAGCATTGCGCCATCCATTGTACTCATAAATTGCATGATAGGATCCCCTGGGATTGAATTTAATGAATTATATGTAAAAGGTACAGTGGCATCAGAGTGATCATTATATAGAACAAGACCATTATTGCTTAGGAAGTTCATTCCTGGAAGGTTTTCTAAAACACTGACAGCATGACAGCCTGACCATAAGTAACCACCATTATTTACATAATTTTTCAATGAGTCTTTATAGGACTGAGGCCATTCGTCCGGGTCGGCATGGGGCAAAACATAGACATCTCCAGCGCAAGAGCCACTTAGCAAAGTTGGATTGCCAGCTAGAACATAGGACGAAGTGGGTACTTCGGCATTAGCGTAATAGGGGGTAATTAAATCACCATTATCAAAATCTAATATGGCTGTTGGCCAGCTAGTGATTTCATGAAATACTGGAGCCGTAAAACTCCCCCCTATAGGGCCGTCAACGATAACACTTTTTGCTTTCCAAGTGTTTATCGTTGTTAGAACAGCAGAAGTTATATATTGCTGTTCAATAACAAATGGGCCTCCTTTGTATTTTTTTCCACCTAATGAGGTAGGAAGTGTAAAATCAGCACTATCTTTTTCTTTTGTGGTTTTGATTACCCATTTAATAGGGATTCCATTTGTAACCATCAACTGATAAACAAGACCATAGGGCTTTAATCCATTGGCTAATGTTTGAGGAGTAATCCCCATGTCGATGATGTAGGCTCCCGTGGAAAAAGTAGTTTCTTGGGAATTTGCAGATTTCACAAATCCTACTAAGTTGGTTAGCAATAAGATCACAAAAAGCATTCCGCTAATGGTAATCTTTAAAGAATTGATTACCGGATGCATTTTCCCGGCAATATCTTCTTTTGCTGATGTAAAATGTAATTGATTTTTCATAGTTTGATGTATTAAATTAATTTTTATAGGAAAAACTTAAAATATTCAGATGAAAAGTGGGGTCATGGCGATTTGAGCCAAATTTATGGCAATAACTTTCAATAACAATATATTTCAAATATCGAGTAACTGATGCATTTGAAACAATAACCGTCGAGAATTTTAATAATGAAATCATACAATTGTGTGTAATATTATTTAGCCTCAAAAATAAAAATAATTATTGAGAAAAATATCGGTCAAAGATGATTATTTTGTTAATAAAAAAAGCGAAATAATATAAATAACAGAAATATAGACGAATAACAATTTGAAAATGTAGGATATCTCCGATAAAAAAGTAAGATAAAACTTACATGAATATTTTTGAGCAGGAATTTATTCATCGGAAAAAGTTTAAAATAACTATAATTGTTAATATTTCATGTTTCAATGAAAAGCAATTTAATCAACTTACTTTATTGTAATGTTAAAAATGATATTCCAAACGATAATATATGTTTGTAGTGTAACAAGAAGTATTGTCCATGAACATTAACTTCAGTCAAAACAGTTTTATTCCTATTCTGTATAACTGAAGTGACTTTTGTTATCGAAAATATCTTCAGTAAATCATTTTATTCGTGAAACTAAATTTTTACGAGCGACAGCAAAGTGAAAATTCTAAGTTGAACGAATAATTTTAAGATCGAAGGGAATAATCCCGACAGATTAGCTCGTCGGGATAAATGAGTTTAATACTCTGCCTATTGAGGTGAATAGAATAATTATTCCTTCTGATACCTCGACTGCTTGCGCCGAGGTGCTTCATTTGGGGAGAAAATAAAGCTAATCAATAAGAGATTTTCTTTGTTTTAGATGAATATCCATTTTTAATACTATGTGACTGAAATAACACTATTCCCATGCAAATTAAATCTTCCTTGAATCAGAGGTCTAATAAAAAACCCTAGGATGCTATAGCGGGATTTTAGCTATTAACACTAGAATTTTTATAGTGGCACTTTTATATACAATAACTGCACTAATAATTTCTATAGTGGCGGTTCTAAATACAATAATGGCACTTCTATTTACGATAATGGTATTGATATTTTTTATAGTGGTGCTAATAATTCTGGTTTATTCTTCTAATCCTTAGTGTTTCAAAGTCAGGTATGCCATGAAATGACAGCTCAACCCAAAAAATACTTGTGACCCACAAAAAGCTGTTTAGATATTTAGTAGTTTAGGCTTTTTGGAAGAAAAAGACCCAAGACCCAAGGAGGTGTTTAGACTATTAGACCTTTAGTCTTTTAGCTTTTTGGAATTTTATTTTATTAGGAAAACCTAACAGGTTTCAAAAACCTCATAGGTTTTGGCTCTTATTAAGACCTTAAGGAATAAAACCCAAATTCCAAGTCCCCACCGGTTGAATGTTTGGTTTTATCTTTAAAATATTTTCAGCCATGATTACAGTGAAATTCCTCAAACTGTGGTGTAAATTCCGCAAAACAGTATTCAAACTAATTGAAATACAGTTAACTGTATGCTCAACTGCTACTTCAACAAATTTTTTTAATTGATTTACTGCCTGAAAAACCAGACTTCTTTTGTGATTTTCTTCGGAAGTAAAATGATTTTCTTTGGAAATAAAATGATTTTCTTCGGAAGTAAAATGATTTCCTTTGGAAATAAAATG
>CAIXTV010000277.1 GCA_903922465.1 uncultured bacterium | reverse complement strand
GAAGCGCCGATCATGTTGACGAAATGCAAAAAGCCGCCCTCTATCTGAAAGAAAATCTTCTGAATTCGGGAGCCGACAAAGTTGAAATATTTCAAACCAAAGGGGCTCCTATTGTGTTTGGAGAAAAGAAAGTAAATGAAAACTTTCCGACCATAATGATTTATGGACATTATGATGTGATGCCGGCAGGTGAAGGCTGGGACAGTCCTCCATTTGAACCTGAAATAAGAAATGAAAAGATTTATGCCCGCGGGGCTGATGACGACAAAGGACAAGTGTTCATCCAGCTTAAGGCATTCGAATATATGGTAAAAAACAATCTTCTCCGGTGCAACGTTAAGTTTATGCTGGAAGGGGAAGAAGAAACCGGCTCTGAAAGCATTGCGGTTTTCTGTAAACAATATAAAGACATGTTACAGTCGGATATTATTTTGGTTTCCGACACGGGAATGATTGCACAGGACACTCCTTCAATAACCGTTGGATTAAGAGGCATCGCCTATATGCAGGTTGAAGTGCAAGGACCCAATCGCGATTTGCATTCCGGATTATTTGGCGGAGCTGTAGCTAATCCTGCAAATATTCTTACCAAAATGATTGCTTCCCTTTTCGATGAAAATAATCGCATCACGATTCCGGGCTTTTATGATGATGTATTAGAATTAAGCGCTGAAGAAAGACTTGAAATGGCTAAAGCCCCTTATGATGAAGATAAGTATTGCACATCGCTTGGTCTTAAAACCACTTTTGGCGAAAAAGGATTTAGCACTCAGGAAAGAACAGGGATTCGTCCATCACTTGACATTAATGGAATTTGGAGTGGGTTTATTGAAGAAGGCACCAAAACCGTTCTTCCCGCGAAAGCCGCCGCAAAAATATCAATGCGTTTAGTGCCTCATCAACAACCTGAAAAAATAGCCAAACTCTTTGAAGCGTATTTATTGTCGATAGCTCCTGACAGTGTTAGTGTGAAAGTGAAATATCTGCATGGAGGAGAACCCTATGTTGCTCCCACCAACATAATTGCTTATCATGCCGCAAGTCGTGCCTACGAAAAAACCTTTAACAAAATGCCTGTTCCAACACGAAGCGGAGGGAGCATTCCTATCATTTCGCTTTTCGAGCAAGTGCTGGGGACTAAATCCATGCTCATGGGATTTGGTTTGGAAAGCGATGCCATTCATGCTCCTAACGAAAACTTCCCTTTGTTTAATCTTTTCAAAGGAATTGAAACCATTGCCTGCTTTTATCAATACTATGCTGAAGAAATGAACAAATAAAAAAACAATATGAAAAAACTCCTTTTACCTCTTCTACTCCTGTTCCCTGCCATTATCTTTGGCCAGCAACTCAGCTTCCCCTCCGGCGCTGAAATCGTTTCACGGAAAAAACAATCCTATTCGAATCAGAAGTTATTAAATAAAACCCCTTTATTGTTGAGTGTACCGCATTCATTTAATGTGGTGCACTATAAACTGGAACTCGATTTGTATAAATGCTATGCCAATCCTTTCCCCAGTTCATTTCAGGGCATCAACACCATGACCATTACTGCCGATTCAAACATTTCATCAATTGTATTAGATGCTGTTCAAACCTCTATCACTATTGACTCTGTTCGCCTCAATGCGGTGTCGTTTGTGCAAACGGCTAACAGTGTCAGTATTCAACTGAATCAAACCTATACTGCAGGGCAGACTGCCAACATCAAAATTTATTATCATCATTTGAATGTAACGGACGGTGCATTTTGGGTGAGTTCCGATGGCTTGCTTTATACCGATTGCGAACCTCAGGGAGCAAGAAAATGGTTTCCTTGCTGGGATCAGCCTTCCGACAAAGCCACCATGGAGTTGTGGGCTAAAACCCCTGCTAATGTTAAATTAGGTTCGAATGGTTATTTGGCGGATTCAATAAAAACAGCCGACACCATCCAATACCATTGGGTGAGTCCTGAGCCTGTGGCTACTTATTTGATGGTGATTACTTCGAAAACAAATTACAATCTCGACATAGTGTATTGGCATAAAATATCCAATCCCAACGATAGTGTTCCCATGCGTTTTTACTATAATACAGGAGAAAACCTCAGCAATCTTAATTATTGCGAAAGCATCATTAAACCGGTAGCCACCCTCTATTCGCAGTTGTTTTGCGAACATCCTTTTGTGAAGAACGGATTTGCTACTCTTAATAATAATTTTCCCTGGGGAGGAATGGAAAACCAAACCCTCACCAGTTTTTGTCCCGACTGCTGGAGTGAAGGCTTGATAACTCATGAATTTGCCCATCAATGGTTTGGCGATATGATTACCTGTGCTACATGGTCGGATATTTGGCTTAACGAAGGCTTTGCAACTTACGTCGAAGCACTTTGGGACGAGCATGCTTATGGCTATGCAAGTTATAAAAACCGCATTGATTATTATGCAAATAATTATTTAAGCAATAATCCGGGTTGGGCCAATGCCGACCCGACCTGGACTACAAACACCCCTTCGACCAATGTCTTGTTTAATTTTGCTATCACTTATTGCAAGGGCGCAAGCATATTGCATCAGCTTCGCTATGTGCTGGGCGATACTTTGTTTTTCCATGGCATACAGCAGTATTGCGCCGACACCAATCTGAAATACAAATCGGCCACCATTCCCGATTTCGTTTCACACATTAATCAGGCAAGTGCACAGGACTATTCGTGGTTTTTTAACGAATGGTTATATCAGCCAAATCATCCAGTCTATCAGGTGAGTTATGGTGTGCATCAGCAAAATGCCAGCCTTTGGAATGTGTTTACACACATCAATCAAACACAGGCTTCGGCAAATATATATAAGATGCCTGTTGAATTCAGAATCGTTTTTCATGATCAAACCGATACCATCGTAAAGGTGATGAATGACACCCAAAACCAATACTTTTGGTTCGACTTTGACAAGCAAGCCGACAGCGTATTTTTCGACCCCAATAATCAAATTGTATTGAAAGAATTTTCCATTGCCCAGTCGTTAGACGAAATAAATAAGCCAAATGAAAGTTGGGCAAGCATTTCCCCTAATCCAATAACGGCAAGCTCTTCTCTTAGTTTGCAGATTGCGTTTGATGATAAGGTCTCGATACAATTAAGCGATATTGCAGGTAAAATAATTTGGAATGAAAACCTCCCATTAAGCAAAGGCAAACATAATATCCCTTTGAATTTAACTGACCTTGGAACAGGAATATATTTTTGCAATATAAAATCGACCCGCCTAAACAAGGTGATGAAGGTTGTTTTGCCCTAGGTCGGGGGGAAAGACCCAAGACCCAAATTTCAAATTCCAAGCCCCAAGGGAGAAACCCAAATCCATATATTATACGCATTGTAGAGGCACAAAATTTTGTGCCTCTTGCTTAAACACAAACCCTAAAACCCCAAAAAGACCCAAGCCCCAAATTTCAAATTCGGTTTAGCTGCCTTACATATATTTATTTATTCTGCATAAAGGAGAGATTTCGAGGCACAATCGTTTAGCAATTATATTGTGAACAGCTTTTAATGTAAAAATTCATTTACCTACCACTTTGCAAGCAGGATATTGAATAAACAATCATTTACCTACCGTCTTGTGAGCAGGATATTGAATAAACAGTCATTTATCTACCGTCTTGTGAACAACTTTATGAAAAAACAGTCATTTACCTACCGTCTTGTGAGCAGGATATTGAATAAACAGTCGTTTACCATACATCTTGTGAGCAAAACAGGGGGTAAATGATCGTTTACCATACATCTTGTGAACAAGATG
The DNA here is from genome assembly GCA_903922465.1 of uncultured bacterium. GTDB lineage: Bacteria > Bacteroidota > Bacteroidia > Bacteroidales > CAIXTV01 > CAIXTV01. The sequence continues at coordinate 9,701 of CAIXTV010000277.1, read as the reverse complement.
GGAGGTAAATGATTGTTTACCATTATTCCTGCTGACAGGAATAGAGGTAAACCCCCTATTTACGCGGGTTTTGGTTTTTGGGATTAGATTTGACAAATTAAAAATTTGGAACTTTGAGCTTGGGATTTGGGATTTGGGGTTTAAGTCTTTTCCCCTCGACCTAAAAGTCTAGCAGTCTAAACGCCTAATCACCTATCGTCTTCTTTTGTGTCTTTTATTATTTCCATGTAAAATAAAATTCTTACTTTTGTAACTCAAAACTAAAATACAAATACCATGATATTTCAATTACCTGCCTTACCTTACGATAGTAACGCATTGGCCCCTGTCATTACAGCCGAAACCATTAGTTTTCACTACGGAAAACATCATCAAACCTACGTAAACAACCTCAACAAATTGGTTGAAGGCACCGAATTTTCCGATTCAAACTTAGAAGAAATCATTATGAAATCTTCTGGCGGTATGTTTAACAATGCCGCTCAAGTTTGGAACCATACTTTCTATTGGAATTGCCTCACTCCAAACGGAAAAGGTGTTCCAACAGGCAAAATTGCTGAAGAGATTAATAAGAATTTTGGATCGTTCGAAGCATTTAAAGAAAAATTCTCACAAGCCGCCATCACACTCTTCGGTTCAGGTTGGGCATGGTTGGTTAAGAAAGAAGATGGTAGTCTCGAAATCGTTCAAGAAAGCAATGCAGGAAATCCTATGTGCAAGGGGATGAAACCTTTGCTTACTGCCGATGTTTGGGAACACGCCTATTATCTCGACTATCAGAATCGTCGCCCCGATTATATGGCTGCCTGGTGGACCCTCGTCAACTGGGAATTTGTTGAAGGGAATTTATAGTCCTTCCTCATCGATGGCTTAGCTGAAAACAGCTTAGCCTGAGTCAATAAAACATCATTATTTATCGTTTATCCTATCTGCAGACTGTTTTCTACAGCCTGCAAGAATGTTATATTATTAACAATAGTAATAAGTAAAGCTTATTACACTAATTTTGCTGTACTAAAAAAATCATGGAAAGACGCTGGGTCCAAACTACCAAAGGTGATAAAAAAACCATCGACCTACTGACAAATGAACTAAACATTCATCCAGTATTGGCTTCGCTTTTGGTACAAAGAGGCATACATACTTTTGAAGAGGCCCGGGCATTTTTCCGGCCTCAACTTGCCAATCTCCACGATCCCTTCCTGATGAAAGACATGGACAAAGCCGTCCTCAGAATTACTCAGGCTATTGATAATGGTGAGAAAATACTTGTATATGGCGATTATGATGTGGATGGAACCACCGCCATTGCCCTGATGTATTCTTTTCTTAGGAAATTCACTTCCAATATTGAGTTTTATGTTCCCGATCGTTATGATGAAGGCTATGGCATTTCTATTAAAGGAGTTGATTATGCAAACGACAACAATTTTAATCTGATTATTGCCCTCGATTGTGGAATAAAAGCAATAGAACAGGTGAATTATGCCAACACTTTCAACATCGATTTCATCATTTGCGACCATCACCGCCCCGATGAAGACCTCCCGAAAGCTTACGCCATTCTTGACCCTAAACGATTAGACTGCTCCTACCCTTGCGATGACCTTTCAGGATGTGGAGTTGGATTTAAACTGATTCAGGCCATTGCAATGCATAAGCAAATGCCCTTCGATGATTTGCTGCCTTATCTCGACCTAGTTGCAGTGAGTATTGCTTCTGATATTGTTAGTATTACTGGTGAAAACAGAATACTGGCCTATTATGGCTTAAAACTCATCAACAAACAAGCACGTCCGGGTATCATAGCCTTACTCATGTTAAGTAACCTGATTAAATTATCCGAAAAAGACAATCTGAGTTCAGACTATATTAATACCAGAGAATTTAGCATTAGCGATTTGGTTTTCTATGTTGGCCCTCGCATTAATGCCGCCGGACGTATGGATACTGCCCGTAGCTCGGTGAATATACTTTTGAGCGAAACCATTGAAGAGGCTATTAAGATTGGAGAAACCATCGACAGTTGTAATACCGAGCGCAAATTTCACGACACCTCCTCTACAACCGAAGCCATCAAGATGATTCAGAGTGACGAATCATACACCAATGCAAAAACCACGGTTATCTTTCAGCCAAACTGGCATAAAGGCGTGGTAGGTATCGTTGCTTCTCGCCTCACCGAAACTTTTTATCGCCCAACTATAGTTTTCACCCTGTCCAATGGATTGATATCAGGCTCGGCCCGTTCGGTTAAAGATTTCGACATCTATAATGCAATAGAAGCCTGCAGCGACCTCCTCGAACATTTTGGCGGTCATAAGTTTGCCGCAGGTTTATCCCTTAAACCCGAGAACCTGGAAGCCTTTCGCAAACGTTTTGAAGAAACTGTTTCAGCAAGCATTCAAGAATATCAGCTTACACCCGAAATAGAAATCGATCATGTGTTAAAGATTTCTGATATCGATGCAAAGTTTTACCGGATACTCATGCAATTTGCTCCTTTTGGCCCAGGAAACATGGCTCCTATTTTTGAAACAAGGGGTGTAATCGATGCCGGATATTCACGCATTGTTGGATTAAATCATCTGAAATTATCCATCTATCATCCAAATATTGCAAGCTCTCCTATAGCTTGTATTGCTTTCCAGCAAGCCAATCATTTCCCACAAATCGAAAAAGGAAATTCCTTCGACATTTGTTTTCATCTAGAAGAAAATGAATGGAACAATAAAATCTCACTTCAACTCAACATAAAAGACATTCGCATTCCCAGTATCGATTGGGATGGAAATAAATAAGAGAGAAGTCGCAGGTTTCAAAAACCAGCTTATTATTGGTGGTTTATATCTTGAATTTGCTAATTGCTAAGCTTCTTCGCTTTAATACCAATTACATTGGGTAGCTTCCAGATTTTAACGTTATTATTTATCTGATAATGGTTGGTAATATAATTCCCAATCAATTCCCTTTCAAATTCTCCTGAGCAAATATACATGGATGCTTCGGGACCTCCCTCCATATAAATGGCTTGCTGAACATCGAAAGGCATTTGCTTCATAATTTGTATAAACTGGTTCATGCTATAGAGCGAGCGGGTGAAAATAAACATCAACCTATATTTGCTATCCAAAGCCAATACACATATGCTCGATTTAAGCTTAGCCCTCTTACTCCAGGGCTGTCCAACTCCACGACAATCGAATATCCGCATCGATTGTATTAAAGTGTTGTAATGAGGCTCTACGTTTTCCCATGGAGTGCAATTTAAATCATAGATTTCAAAAGGCTTTACTTTTTTATCCTTTGCATTAAAACCAAAAACGGCGCCCCAGTTTTTATCCTGCTTAGGATTGTTGTAATGGGCAAAGTTTTTCATATAGCCACGATTGGTAAGATAATTCTTCAAGTTGTACATGCCAGCATTGATAACGGCTTGCAAACAGAAAGTATCGGCCCATTCTCTCGCTGTTCGGTTGACACTGTCGACAGCCGATGAATTGAGGAGTTCAACATCGAAATATGTCGGGTCGATGCGAAGTATTTGAATCTTTGAATCGCCTGAAAAAGTTGGCAGAGGCGAAACATATTCGATAAACTCCAAGCCAGTTTGAAGAGTGGTATTATGAATATATCCAGGACAGGTATCACATTCCTGAGCTCTTAGAGAGGCTATACATATCACTAAAGCAAAAAGATAAGTCAAGAAAATGTGTTTATGATATGAATGCATTAGAATAGATTAGATTGAAAAACAAAGAATATATCGGCAATACCTATAGGGCATATTCGAATTAATCATTTCATTGTTTTAAACGATTTGCGATAAAATATATTGTTCTCACTGAAATTCCAGGATATTGAACTAGACACAAGGACCTGTGATTTAAGCAATAATTGATGGGTATGATTTAAGTCATTCGATATTTGATTTATTTCGTCAAACTATATTTCTTTGTGAAGAAAAGCTGCATTCTTGTAACGAGACAGAGAAATAACCAAAACAAAATCATATTATCTCGTTAAAAACCCTTTACTTTGTAGTATAATAATAACACAAACTATTTGTCAAACGAAGTTATCATACACAAAATTGGGCAAGGCGACAAGGAGGTGCTAAAGCTTTTGTATCGTCTTTATCGCAATGATTTCATCATTTGGGCTCAGAAGAAGACCGGGTGCAGGGAAGACGATGCCAAAGATATTTTTCAGGAAGTAATTGTAAGCTTTTATTTGAATGTGCAAACAGGTAGCCTTCAGACTATCAACAGCAGTATTAAGACCTATCTTTTTACCTGTGGAAAGAATCTTTTGTTAAATGAATTAAAAAAAACCTCGAAATTAATTAACCTTTCGGGTTTTGAGTTTACTAATGATGAGATAACTAAAATTGAACAAATGGAAAAATCTCATTATGATAAGGAATTAATCAAAAAGACGATGGAAGAGTTGCCAATAGATTGCCAAAAAATATTGATTCTTTATTATTTTGAGAATTGCAGCTTAAAGACGATTGCGAAGAAACTCGGTTATAAAAACGCTAATGTTGTAAAGACTATGAAGTCGGAAAGCATGAAGAAAATGGGACTGGCAATAAAGAGGATTGCAAAAAACTTAAAAATGCTAATAGCAATATAAATATGGATGAATTAACCTATTTCGACCTAATAGAACGCTATATCGATAAGGATATGAGCCCAGAGGAGCGTACTGATTTCGAAGCCGAATTGCTTCATAATCATTTACTGGCAGAAGAATTTGATCTATATCAGCAAATCATTAGTGGAATTAAAGACTCACAGATGGATGATTTCAAAAAAGAATTAAGAGAAATTGATTTTGGGCTGGATGTAAAATTGATTCAGGCCAAGAGCAAGAAAAAATTGTTTTATTACACTTCAATTGCTGCTTCGTTTTTATTGTTTATTAGCTTTTCTATCTACGTTTTAATATTTAACAGAACGCCCAACTACAAAGAAATTGCTTTACTAAACAGAGATACCGAAATTGGATTACCCGTTTTTATGTCGATGGCTTCAGAAGTTAATTTAAGTGATGCTATGAATCGTTTCAAGCAAATGAAATATGCCGAATCCTTGAATCTGTTTAAACGCCTAGAAAAAATCAAGCAAAAGAACGACACCATCATTTACTTTATTGCCGTGAATTATGAATTGATGGATAGCGTTAACGAATCTATCGACTATTATAAAAAACTTTTTTCTTTTGACAGTTCTGCTTTTATGGCAAAAGCTGAATATCATTTGTCGCTTTGTTATCTTTTAAAAGGAGATGTAAAGCAAGCTAAAAACATACTCTTATCCATTTCAAACAACAAACAACATTCTTTTAATGCAAATGCAATAAAAGTCTTGGAACAATTAAATTGATTTCTTCTTACGCAAGATTCTCTGACCTGCAAAAGCAAATAACAGCAAGCCACCTGCTGAAATCAGCAAAATGCCTTCATAATTTGATTTCGACAAATCGAAGGTTTCATCATTGCCATAGATGACCAATCCAGCCCAATAGAGTGGATTTGCCTCATCGCTATTTTTTGCCTCTGAAAGGTAGTTTAGTTTTACATTTCTCAGAGCCTCGCTTTTCGATGCTGACCTGCGGAATTCATAATAAAACGATAATATTAGATTTGCATTCTTCTCATCATCGGTTTTCCAGAGGGTTGAAAGCACGCTTTTGCTGCCTTTTATCAGAAAGGCTCTTGGAAAACCAATGATACCTTCACCCAATTCGTTTTCCCCCTTATTGGTTTCGCAAGCATTGAGCACTACCAAGTCGGCCTTTAGCCTATTGTTATAGATATCTTCAGGTTTTAGGCAGTTATTACTATCGCCATTGCTATATTGACTGAAATACAGTTTACTTTCTCCCGAATTTATTATATCCACCGAGCTGTGGGTCGAAATTTGAATCACACTTTTATCGCTGGCATTTCTAATGAATTCTGATTTATTGGCCAGCTTTCCCGTTAAAAACTTTCCGTGGAAGTCAAGGGGCATAGTTTTAATTGCCTGAACCGAAAAAGGAAGGTTAGCCCATTTCCCATTATTAAATTCAGGCGAAGCAACCAGCATTTCCCCACTTTTCGAAACCCTACGTGAGTCAGACAAATAGTCGAACAAACTATAGCTTAACTGACTTGAGATGGAATAGTCTCTTATTAAATAATTCAGTTTGCGGTAATCTTTAGTGGGATTGTCAATTAAAGTATCGCTAATCATTGCATCGAATGGAATATACGACATGGCAGGATCAGGAATGAAAATTAATTTCTTGATGCCTTGCATAGCCTTGACAGAAGGCAAAACCAGACTTTTATATAAGAAGCTGGCTTCCTTAATATAGCTATCATAATTGCTGCATTGCACCGATTTGAGGAAATCCTGACAATGCGATGTCATCTCTTTTATATTTAAAGAAATATGGCTAATGAAAAAGGTATCTCTTGTTATAGTAAAGGAAACCGTATAACCGCCCGCATAATCAGCCAAAATGAAATATTCGATAATGGCTGTTTTTGAATCGGGCATTTTTTGCTGAATCCTTGCAATGTCATCGGTTTTAATTTTACAATAAGCCGAATAATAGTCAGCATATTTTTCCTGCAACACCTCCTCTAAATTCATTAATATTCTATTTATACTCCTCAAACTATCGGTTTGCTTCTGCATCAGTTTGGTATTGTTGCAGTAATAACTCATCATTTGCCTATCGAGTAAAACATCTCTCATCTTAAGCAATTTCTGGTAATAAATGATAGTATCACCTTGTTGGGCGTTGATTACATTAATATTCTCCTGTTGGGTGTTTTTTTGCAATGTATAGTATTTCGATTTTTCGCTAAGTTTGAAAAAGATTTCGGCATATTGAGGGTTTTGAGTCTTTTTATACATGCTATTTGCCAAGCCTGCGGCATACTGCAGTGGGCTAAGCCCATAGCGGTTGAGGGTACGGGTTTTTTCATTCGATTGAATATCATACATAAGCTTTTCCCATATTGCCAATGCTTTGGTCGAATACATATAGGCCTCCTCAAGATATTTCATTTCTTTTGTTTTTTGATATAAATTCCAAGTCGACTCAATATAATATCTAAACATCTGCAATAAATCAGGTTTATCAGAAGTGCTTTCAATGATATCAGCAGCATTATCGATAGGCATAGCTGATTCAATTGATTTCCTAAACCATTTGGCGGCAACCAATTCACTATCTTGAAAATTCCTCGAACTCAACATTGCTCTTACAAAATAGCTACGGCTAATATTTCCATTTCTGTCTTTAAATATATGCTTATAACTTTCTGCTGCCAAATCGTAATACAAGGCCGCTTGTTGAAAAACAAACTTTTGCTCACTTACAGGAAAATGGTTAAACTTCGAATAGCCCAAATTGTCGAAGTTGGTGTTGGCGAAGGTATGATATAGCCTTCCCAAAATATAATAGTCCACCGGAGGGTGATGCAATACATATTGAATGGCACTTAACAAATATTCCTGAGCTTTTTTATATAAATCTTCACGTAATTGATTTTCTTGCTCATCCGACGAATATTTAATTGAGTTTGCTAAAGCATCATACACTTCGGGCAAGTCTATCGAATCGAGTTGATGATTGTTTTTCTCTAATAATGAAGTTACGATTTTAATCGTTTTTACATTATTTTCGTAATCCATTAAGATAAAGTAATAGATTAAAAAGTTGACATAACTCCTCACAAGACGGATATCGTTGGCCGGATATAATTTTTTCCGTATCGACAATGACTGCTCCCATGCTGAGTGGGCTTTTTCGGGGGCGCTGGCATCAAAATAAATCTTACCTATAATATCACAATAAATGGCATAGTTTTCGGTTTGAAGCAAATGATGTTTCTGTGAAATCACATCGACACTTGCGAGCTGCTGCATTGCCAAATGATTGGTTCGGGCTTCGTAATACATTAGCGATAATTCCAGTAAAGCTTTATTAGCCCCGTCATAATCCTTACCCGACATGGCTTGCATATAAGCCTGATTAAAACAAAATGCCGCACTGTCAAACACAAAACGCGATTTATAATATTCTGCCTTACCCAAAAGCGTGGGCTTGCCCATTGTGTGCCGAATACTATAGGTATCCTTAGCCGACAAGAGCAAGAAAATTAAGATAAAACCTACAAATAGGGTTTTGATTTTCATATTAGGTGCTTATCGTATAACAGAACAAAGTTAATTCATTTTTTGCATAAACAAGCGATTATTGTAAAATGTTTAGGTTGAAGGGGGAGGTTGAGGTTAAGGTTGAGAGCCAAATTTCAAATTCAAAGTCCCAAGAGATTGACGCTTAATTGTAAACTTTAAGGCGCTGAAATAAGCCTAATGAATTTAGTCTTTAATTGTTGTCCGACTAATCTTTATTTCGTCCCTAACAGGACTTTAATTCAACTCAACACTTTTCTCTACCGATATTTAATCCCTACGGGGATGGCTGGTTTTCAGAAACTTCTTGTCCTGTAAGGACATAATATCGGTAGAAATATGGATTATTATGAGACCCAAGCCCCATCGGGGCGAAATACTCCGAAACACACAGCAAATACAAAATTCTGCAATGTTTAAGAATTTTTCCCGAACAACAATAATACTCTTGTATGATTATAATATCATTTCAACTCGAAATTTGTTGCTCTCCCCTAAACACCTAAACACCTAAACGCCTAAACATCTAAACACCTAAACGCCTAAACGCCTAAACGCCTAAACACCCAACTCATAACCTCTGCTTTTTCTCTCCTCCGAAAATTATTTTAAAAAAATATCACTTTTTCATTAACCTTTTCGGTTTTCGATTTACTAAGCATTATAAATCGAGTAATCACTAACGAAAAAAGCATCACATAATGGCAAAATACATTTTATCTTACAGCAAAATTGATGGTTATGATCCTTTTGAAGATATCATCACTATACTCTATAATGCCATGGTAAGGCCCGAAACCATCCAAAGTCCTATTGAATCAACCTTAATTTTCGAATTCAGTCTGTCGTTTAAGAATTTTCAGGCCATAGTCGAAATTGGGGAAAAACTAAAACCCATTTGTCACTTTGTTCTGTCCGACTTTTTAGTGAATATCATTCCCCATGTCGATATTAAGGCTGAAAAATTAAGGAAGGAAAGAATAAATATGATTATTTGTCATTTAAGCCCATTGCAACAACAAAATCATAATAAGAAAGAAAGCAAATTGCAGGCTTCAGCGAACAAAAACCTTGAATTAAAGGAATTCACGGGAGAAAACAATTCTGAAAATTGATTTTGCTAAATTTAAATATGAAATTAATTCATCTGATTATCTGCATTCTACAAATAAATTCAAAAATAAATGCATTTTTTCATTAACCTTTTCAATCTGAGGTTTACTAATCAGAATTAGACCACAAAATAAATAAGTTTACTATGCATTTCGGCGACATTTCATCATTAAACAGTAGTTTTCTGCCCACTATGGGTCAGAAGATAATATTTGATGCCACTACGCTTGATGATGAAAGGGGAAAAAGCCCAATTCAGTCAGGGGAAATGTCAATTTCAGTCAAAAACCCCACAACGTTTACTCCTACCTTTGAACCTGAAGGTGCTTCCGATTCAAGGGAAGTTATTTCCGTCTCATCCGAAGGAGCTTACGGTTCATGGGGTAT
>CAIXTV010000276.1 GCA_903922465.1 uncultured bacterium | reverse complement strand
GTAGATTAAGTTGCTTATAAGTCAGGGATTAGGTGAATCATAGGGCATACTTCATAGGGCTTCACCCTATGGTAGTGGATTGCGCCCCCTTCAGGGCTTATGCATGGAGGAGTAGATTAGGTTGCTTATAAGTCAGGGATTACGTGAATCATAGGGCATACCTCATAGGGCTTCACCCTATGGGAGTGGATTGCGCCCCTTCAGGGCTGAGTAGTGTCTTCCCCTATTAGAAATTCCAGAATACATAGTCTCTACTCTATTAAGCTTAGAGTTAACATCCACAAATATTAATCTAATCTTCAGGGTGGGGCTAATATTAATTCTTCGAAAAGATTTTTGGATTAAGAAATTAATGTAATTTTATAGGGTTTAAAAACTAAATTTATGGGGTTTGCTGATTTTATTAAGTCGAGGTATTTGTCGCGGGAAAGTAAGAAGATAATCATTTCACTATTTCTCATTTTAACGACTTTTATGTTGACGACTAAGGCTTCTGACTTTGAGTATTTATTCAAAAATCATAAGGATGGTTATAATGTTTTTCGCATTCCTACGGTTATTGTCACTAAGAGCGGGAAAATATTGGCATTTTGCGAGGGGAGAAAGAGTTTATTTGATAATGGCGACATTGAACTTGTCATGAAAACATCAACCGACAGGGGCAAGACATGGAGCTGTTTGGAAATTGTTTGGGATAATGGGAATATGACTTGTGGTAATCCTAGCCCTGTTTTCGACAAGGTGACTGGGGATGTAATAGTTGTAGCTACCTTAAACAATGACAAGGTATTTGTTTTGCGTTCAAGGGATGAAGGCAACAGCTGGGAAACTCCTGTAGAAATTACTTCTAATGTTAAACTGGATAACTGGAAATGGTATGCAACAGGTCCGGTTCATGCTATACAATTAGAGCAGCCCATTTACAAAAACCGTCTTGTTGTTCCTTGCAACCACACTGTTGCGGGTATCGACCGACATATTTCACACCTAATTTACTCCGACGACAATGGGAAAACATGGCAATTAGGAGGTAGTGTTTCAAAAGATAACACCGACGAATGTAGTGTTGCCGAACTTGCTGATGGCAGGCTGTTGTTAAACATGCGCAGTGGTGACAGGGACTTAGCGAATCGAAAAATCTGTTTGAGTAATGATGGTGGGTCTTCTTGGAGTATTCCTGTTTATGATAGCACACTCATTGAACCGAATTGTCAAGGTTCATTATTGCGGTATTCTTTTATGCCTGACATTTTATTGTTTAGCAACCCGAAACATAAAAAGAAGCGGAAAAACTTAAGCATTTCTATTAGTAATGATGGCGGTAAAACCTGGACAAAGCAAATAGGTGTTTTTGCTAAAAAGAGTGCTTACAGCGATATGATTGTCCTAGATAATGGCAATATTCTTTGTTTGTTTGAATCGGGTAAAATATTACCCTACGGAGGTATTTCGGTAATAACCATTAAACAAACAAGGATAATGGAATGAGAAGCATGGGTTTATGGTTGAGCGGAGGTACTACGCTAGTAATTTACTGAGGGGGTTAGTTTCTATCACCCTCCCTGACAAAAAGTATCAGGTGGCTATTTAAGATGTATGATGATTTTCTTGTAATATTAGCAAGGTTAAGCAAGACCGTTTTATGGTATTATAAACTTTTGTGCTTCATTTGAATTTTGTGTAAACAATCTGCTTCTTTACCAAGCCGTAAACCATTATGGGCAAAGCTATTTTGAAAATTGTAAAAAACAAATAGTATCTTTGCAATTAAAAACAGATGCCTAATTTGTATATAATCGCAGGACCAAACGGAGCCGGGAAAACGATTGCATCTTATACTGTGCTTCCTGAGATGCTCAATTGTAAGGAATTTGTGAATGCAGACGAAATAGCTAAAGGTCTTTCACCATTTCAGTCAGACAAAGCAGCAATAACCGCAGGACGATTGATGTTACAAAGGATTAATGAGCATATTAATAATAAGGTTGACTTCGCCTTTGAAACAACATTATCGACAAAAAGTTACGTACAAACAATTCAAAAAGCTAAAATTTTAAATTACTCAGTTACGATAGTGTACTTATGGTTAAGCTCATCTGAGTTAGCAATTGAAAGAGTAAAACTGCGAGTCAATGAAGGTGGGCATAATATCCCAGATGAAGTAATAAGACGGAAGTATCTAAATGGAATAAAGAACTTGTTTCACTTACATCTTTCGATTGCTGTTACTGGTTAATTATTAATAACTCAGAAACGCCATTTCAAATAGTAGCTGAGGGCTATATAAACGAAGAAAAGCAAATTATTAATAGCATAATTTGGAATGAATTAAACAAAACTGCATATGGAAAATAAAATAGTATTACTTAGAGAAAAAATATCACAAGGGATTGAACTGGCATTTCAACGTTTGGTAGAAAAGAAAAGCAGAGAGGATGGAGAATTCGTTTTCAGTAAAGACGGGGAAATTATCCACATTAAAGCAAAAGATTTACTGAAGTAAAGTACAGCCTATAATCGAGTGAATGACTCTGGCTGTAATTAACGGTAGGCGTTCCCAATGAATTTAGTAAAAGAATTGGAATTTGCAATTTCCCTTCAGAGGTGGATGTAGTGATAAATTAAAATCCAAAAAGTAAACATAAAAAATGCCACTAAAACACAAATACACAATTTCAATCAAAGCATTGAAAAACATACAGATTTTCTTTTTGAAACTCAGAGAATTAATTTCTTTTGGGCAGGGATTTTAATAATGGAATACAGAAAAAAACCAAACGGCTTTTTACTATTTATTTCTGCACAGATAGTAGTATCGACAATCGTAATTATTCTTTTTCAGCAGATTTTTTCCATAACGTTAAAAATTGTCCTTGGTCATTTATTTGTAATAGGCTGTATTCAATTATTGATAATTAGTCTAGGTCTTTTGTTTTTCTCAAAAAGACTGGCACGTTTTCAGAATATCACAAAATACATCACTTCAAGTTTATATGCATTTTTTTTAGTGCTACTCTACTATATATATCTTGCTGCATTTATAGGCAAAAGTTTTAATTCGCGAATACTTACTTTACAAATCATTCGTGGATACTTGAAATATTTCAATGAATTAATAAAATCTTTTTCGGTAAGCCCAATATTAGTTTATTCGGTATTAATTGTCATTCCGCTTCTTATTTTCATATTGGTCTTATGGCAAACTAATTTCATTAGTCGAGGATTAATACATTTAAAAAGTTTTATTCATCAACATAATTTTAATAATCCTACCAAATACATTCGAGTCAACATTATTATCTTCTTGCTTACAGTAGGATTTATTTCGGGGGCACTTTTATCAGTAGAGATTTCACCCTATTCAATAAGCACACGACTTTATAATTGGGAAGAACCTTTTGTTTCTGTTTTTATGAGAAATGACGATCCTTTTCAAGGTCAATCAATTTTAAATGAAAATGAAGATGTTTTATCACGAAGTCAATATCCCAAAAATATTAAATTTCAGAAAAAAAACGTCATTGTTATTATTGTTGATGCCTTGCGTTCAGACCATTTGAGTCTTTTTGGATATAAGAGAAAAACATCTTCTTTCTTAGACAGCCTTTATTCAATAGGTAATTTAACAAAGATAGATTTATCTTTTTCTGTTGCCGGGGCTTCCTTCCCAGGCATCAATGGGATATTAAGATCGAGGATATGGAGCCATATGGGACATGAAAACTTCTCATTGCAACAATTGTTAAAAGATCAAGGTTATAATATTAATTTTCTTCTCTCTGGAGATCATACTAACTTTTATGGATTGAAATCATTTTATGGAAAACCATCGGATATTGATTACTATATAGATGGATCTGATGACAAGAAATTTATAGTTAATGATGATAGGCTTATTTTCGAAGGTCTTGAGAATATAAAGAACTATAATAAAAATCCCTCCTATTTCCATTTCCATCTTAATTCAGATCATTATGATGGCATCAAACTCGAGAAATATAACAGATTCTTGCCAGCTGATGCAACTCAATTTAATGTTGAGAATTATACAAATAGATATGATAATGGAATCATTCAAGCTGATGATTATATAAAACAAATTTTTCAGATATTAACTACCAAGGGATATCTTCAAAATAGTATTGTTGTTATAACGGCGGATCACGGAGAAGCCTTAGGAGAAAATGGTGGATTTGGTCATGTTAAAGATTTAAGTACCGACCAGATTTTAATCCCAATACTTATTTATGATTCGGAGAAGGTTCAATACAAAAACACTAAATACGCTACTTCAGTGGATATTGCTCCTACCATAATTGATAGACTGGGCCTACCCATCCCTGAGGCTTGGGAAGGTAATTCTTTATTTAGTGGTGACATTAAAGAATTTACTTATCATCAAATGAACCAGCATTATGCGATTATACATGCCAATGACAAATTTCGATTTAAATATGTGTATAATAGCAAAACAAAAGAGGAAAAGCTTTTTGAATTAAATAGCGATCTCTACGAAACTCAAAATATCATTAAAACTATGGGTAAACAATATATTAATGCTATGAGGAATCGGTTAACATATTTTCGCATTAATCCATTTTAAAAAAAGCAAAGTTTATTGCACTTGCTTCGTTTTATTCTTTATCCTATAAACAATTTAAAGGGCTTAACTACTTGCAAATTATCATGAAAATACATATCTGTATGATTGTAAAAAAAATATTTTTGTTTAAGCAACAGACTCATTAGCGCTAGCAAGTTTCAGTCAGATAAAGTAGCAATAAAAGCAGGACAATTGATGTCACAAAAGATTAATGAACTTATTAATCAATAGACATAGGCTCTTCAAAACCCCAAAAAAAAAGGATAACATTTGTTATCCTTTAATATTCACATTTAAGTATTAGTACCTCTTTCTAGCTTTGTAATGAGTATGAAGCAGATCATGTGACTTATGTCCAAGAGGTTCATGTAGGAAATCTTTATAAATTTGTTGTACTTCAGGATTTTCATGTGATTTACGCAATGTCATGTGTTCATCTTCTGAATAAATAGCATCAGCACGTTTTTTTCTAATTTCAGGTGATGTTGGAATAGGTTGTCCCCCTCCGCCAATGCATCCACCTGGACAGGCCATAACTTCAATGAAATGATAATTAGCAGTTCCAGCGCTAACTGCATCCATTAGTACTTTAGCATTTGCCAGTCCATGAGCAATAGCAACGTTAAGTTCAACTCCTTCGAGGAAACTCCATTGAGGTAAAACATTATTAATTCTAACGGAAGCTTCTTTTACTCCTTGCATTCCACGAGCTGGTAAAATATTTAAATTGGTAAAAGGAACTTCACGACCAGTAACAATTTCATAGGCAGTTCGTAACGCTGCTTCCATAACACCTCCTGTAGCTCCGAAAATAACAGCCGCACCAGTTGATTCACCTAAAATGCTATCGTAATTTTCATCATGTAATTTCTCGAAATCAATACCAGCTTGTTTTATCATTCTGGCCAATTCTCTGGTAGTTAAAACATAGTCGACATCCTGGAATCCACTAGAGCGCATTTCGGGACGATCGCACTCAAACTTCTTAGCTGTGCATGGCATTATCGAAACTGAAATCATATTCTTAGGATTCAATCCTTTTTTCTGAGCATAATATGTTTTAGCTAAAGCGCCAAACATTTGTTGAGGAGATTTGCAAGTTGATAAATTTTCCAATAAGTTTGGATAAATATGTTCTTGGAATTTAATCCAACCAGGAGAACAAGAAGTCATCATTGGTAAGGCAACTTTCTCACCATCAACTAATGCTTTTTTCAAGCGTGTAAGTAATTCGGTGCCTTCTTCCATTATCGTAAGGTCGGCTGTAAAATCGGTATCCAATACAGAATCAAAACCAAGATGTTTAAGAGCAGCAACCATCTTACCTGTAACTCTATGACCTGGTTCCAGGCCTAAATCTTCACCCAAACCAACACGAACTGCAGGAGCAGTTTGAACAACTACATGAATTTCTGGATTATTTATAGCATTCCATACTTCTTCTATATAATTTCTTTCAGTAAGAGCAGCAGTTGGACAACGGTTAATGCATTGACCACAATTTGTACATACTACTTCATTTAAAGGTTTATTCAAAAAGGTTGAAATCTTTTGATGATCGCCTTTATGAACAACAGCCAAAGCACCAACTGCTTGAAGTTCATCACAAGTTCTAACGCAACGTTGACAACGGATACATTTACTATCATCCTTTGCAATAGAAGGCGATGAAATATCAACTATCTTATCTTTAGCTCTAACTAAATCAAGGAATAAATGATCCCCAACACGATATTCATTTGAAAGTTCTTGTAATTCACAATTACCGTTTTTATAGCATTTTGTACAATCGGCATTATGTTCAGATAAAAGCAATTCAATCACATGCTTGCGAGATGAACGAACTTTTTCGCTATTTGTAGAAATTTCCATTCCTTCTGAAACAGGTGTAGCACAAGAAGCAGCTAACAACCTTTGTCCTTTAACTTCAACAACACATACACGGCAATTACCAGCGATACTTAAATCAGGGTGATTACATAATGTTGGAATTTTAAAGTTCAGTTGTTTAGCAGCATCTAAAATAGTAGTGCCTTCTTCAACAGAAACAGGAATGTTGTTTATTTTTAGATTTACCAAATATTTACTCATCTTATTATTATTTTGAGATTAATGAATGTTGTTTGAATGTTAGTAAATGATTTCTTCTCTGAAATTGTCAATAATTGAATTGAATGGGTTGGCAACAGATTGTCCTAAACCACATTTAGCAGCAATTTTCATGGTTTGAGCAAGTCTTTTTAAATCTTCCAGATAAGATGGGGGTCTTTCTCCACGTTTCACTGCTTCAATTCCCTTTAATAATTGTTGGCATCCCACTCTGCAAGGTGTGCATTGTCCACAAGATTCTTCGGTAAAGAATTCGAGATAATCATGCAATACGTTATACATTGAACGGGAACTATTGAATACCATCATCGATCCACCTGTTGGAATTCCTTCGAATCCTATAACAGTTTGATTAAATTGTTTTCTTGGAACACAATGCCCTGAAGCACCTCCTACTTGAACAGCTTTAGTATCTCCATCGCCAAATTCATCAACAAATTCTTGTAAAGGCATACCAAGTTCAAGCTCATGAATACCAGCAATCGGGGTATCTCCAGAAACGGAAAATAATTTCGAGCCTCTTGAATCAGTCGTACCTAATTTCTTATATTCTTGAGCACCAATTTTACAAATAACCTGAACTGTTGCAAAAGTTTCAACATTGTTAATTACTGTAGGTTTTGAATTATAACCAGAAACTGTAGGATAAGGAGGTTTATTACGAGGTTCGCCACGTTTTCCTTCCATTGATTCAAACAAAGCACTTTCTTCTCCACAAATATAAGCACCACTCCCTAATCTGATAAATATTTTAAATCCGTAATTATATTGTTTCGAATATTCTTCAAATATTTCAATTTCTTTTAATAAACTAGGTACTAAGTAGGTATATTCACCCCTAAGATATAAATATCCTTCCTTTGCACCGATAGCACGTCCGCATATTGCCATTCCAGAAAAAACTTTCCTTGGGACTCTCTCAAGAATTTCACGATCTTTAAATGTACCAGGTTCTCCTTCGTCAGCATTACAAACGACATACTTAACATCGCTTTCCTGATTTTTAGTAAACTTCCATTTTAAACCTGTAGGGAAACCTGCACCACCACGACCTTTTAAACCCGAATCTAATACTTCATTTATTATTTCGTCTGGAGTTTTTTGAAAAGTTTTTTCAAGCACTTTATATTTTGTAGAAGTGTAGCCAGCAAATATTAAATCTATCTTTTTTAATGTTTTATTTTCCATTTTATTTTGAATTAAATTTTTGATTTAGAACATTTTTAAATTAAGCCGTTTCCTTTGAAAACTTTTCAATGATTTCAATAGATTTCTGAACATTAATTTCGGGAAACACTTCGTTATTAACGAGCATTACAGGTCCTTTATGGCACCAGCCTAAGCAATTTGCAGTTAAGAGAGTGAATTTTTTATCATGAGTAGTTTCCCCAACCTTAATTCTCAACATGTTTTCCAAGGCTAGAATTATTTCATCTTTACCTTTCATGTGACAAGTAATGGTTTTGCAGATTCTAATGATATTCTTCCCTCTAGGGACGGTATCAAGAAAAGTATAAAACGAAGCAGTTCCATAAACTTCTGCTGCCGAAAGTTCAAGTTCTCTAGCAATAGAAATTAATGTTTCTTCAGATAAGCACTTTTCTGACTGAACAACTCCTTGTAACACAGGCATCAAACTATTCCTGTTTTTGCCATATTTCGTAACAAGTTCTTTGATTAATACATCTGTTTTTGACATGTTTAATACGTTATTTTGTTTTTAATTTATTGAATTTTAATCACTTGTGTTGTTATTTGCTTAACACTGTTATTCGCATAACAATCAGGGCTCAAAAATATAAATTCTTTTTATACTGCCTACAAAAAAATAAAATATATTATCAATCTTGCGTAATTTAAAATAATTCTAAATACTAAAAACAATTAATGCTTGAGAAAGTCTTAATTTTTATAGTTTTGCAAATATGAAATTTAGATATTTTATTAGACTTGCATTTGATGGTAATCAGTACCATGGATGGCAGATACAGCCAAATGGAATTACTATTCAAGAGAAGATACAGACAGCCTTAAAAGTAATTCTAAAGAAAGAAGTATTAATTATTGGTGCAGGGAGAACAGACACAGGAGTCCATGCAAGAGAATTTTTTGCTCACTTTGACTTTGATAAAGCCATTAATGAAAATGATATTAATGTATTATGCTATCAGCTAAACTCAATACTGCCTGAAGACATCAGTATAATGAAAATAACAAGAGTTCGGCATGAAGCACATGCAAGATTTGATGCTACTGCAAGAACCTATTCATATTATTTTCATACTCAAAAAGATCCATTTCTTCAAAAGTATTCATACTTCATTTCTGCCAAGCTGGATATTACTTCAATGCAAAATGCCTGCCCGATTCTATATGAATATAACGATTTTTCATGCTTTTCGAAAAGTCATACTCAAGTAAAAACTAATAATTGTAAGATAATATCTGCAGAATGGAGAATGCAAGGTCATCAAATTATATTCACTATTACAGCAGATCGTTTTTTAAGAAATATGGTGAGGGCAATTGTTGGAACAATGCTAGAAATTGGTTATGGAAAAACAGATACCAATGGCTTTAAGGACGTTATTGAGAGCAAAAATCGTTCAAAAGCTGGATATTCTGTGCCCGCTTGTGGATTATTTCTAGAGAAGATTGAATATCCAAAAGAAATTTTCCTGGATATCGAAAAGCTAAGTTAACTTCCTTTTAAGTAAATGTATCGCCTTTTCTTCAATATGTTTTGAAGTGAGGCCATATTTCTGCATTAATTCGGAGGGCTGACCAGATTCTCCAAAACAATCCATAACTCCAATGAATTCCATTGGAACTGGATGGTGCTGAACTACAATCTCTGCAATGATACTTCCTAAACCTCCAAATACTTGGTGTTCCTCAACAGTTAATATTGCTCCAGTTTGAACAGCAGCCTTTATTATAGCCTTTTCATCAAGAGGTTTTAATGTATGTATATTAAGAACTCTTGCATTAATTCCATTTTCCTTTAATTGGTGGGCTGATTGGAGAGCTTCCCAAACCATATTACCTGTAGCAACAATGCATAGATCATTTCCTGAATGTAATTCCTGTGCTTTGCCTATATCAAATTTAGTTGTTTCTAGGGTAAAATCAGGAACAGCTTCTCTCCCAAAACGAATATAGACAGGTGAATTAAGTTGTTCAATTGCAGCAATAACTGCAAATTTTGTTTGTGTAGCGTCACAAGGAGAAAGGATAGTTATATTAGGAAGGGAACGCAAAACAGCTATATCTTCTAATGCCTGATGAGTTGCCCCATCAGGGCCAACAGAAACACCAGCATGCGCACCTCCAATTACAGAATGTAGATTATTATAACATAGACTTACTCTGATTTGATCGGTAGTTCTAAGCGCGGCAAATACTCCATATGTTGAAAAAACAGGTATTTTGTCACTTAATGCTAAACCTGCAGCTACACCTATACAATTTTGTTCTGCTATTCCAAAAGAGAAGAATCTCTGAGGATATGTTTCTTTAAATAAGTTCAATCCCACTGAAGTTGTAATATCAGCACCTAAAACAATTACATTATCATTTCGCCATCCTGCTTCTAAAACGCCTTCTCCGAATCCAGTTTTTGGGGCTTTATTTCCCTTATTGATATAATGTGTCATAATTGGGAGGATAGAATTTGCCGAATGAAGTTATCTGCTTCAAGCAAAGTGGGTGCTTTCCCATGCCAATGATAATTACCTTCGATGCTTTTCACTCCTTTTCCCATTATAGTATTTGCAATAATAACATTAGGCTTTTTAATAGAGCTAATTGCTTTCGTAAAAGCCATACCTAATTCATCAAAGTCATTTCCATTGCATTGAATTACGTTCCAACCAAAAGCTTTCCATTTATCAATTAAGGGCTCGAGTTCCATTACATCATTTGTATTCCCATCTATTTGACAATAATTCCGGTCAACAATTGCAATAAGTTGTTTCATATTATAATGAGAAGCCGACATGGCTGCTTCCCAACAAGAACCTTCTTGTAGTTCGCCATCCCCCATAATACAAAATATCCGATAATCCATTTTATCAATTTGTGCTGCTAAAGTCATTCCAACAGCAACAGATAATCCTTGTCCCAAAGAACCAGAAGAAACTTCTACGCCAGGCAAAGCTGTTTCACGGGAGGGATGCCCCTGTAAACGTGAATTTAGCTTGCGTAATGTCAGCAATTCCTCAATTGGAAAATACAATGAATGAGCTAAAGTTGCATAAAGAACAGGTGCAACATGTCCAATGGATAAAATCACCCTGTCACGATCACTCCAATTGGGTTCGGCAGGACGGTGTTTAAGGGTTTGAAAATACAATTGGGTAAAAACATCGGCCAAACCAAGCGATCCGCCTAAATGTCCACTTCCCGCTGCAGCAAGACTCTTAATTATATCAATCCGAATGTTGTCGGCAATTATTCTTAATTGAGAAGGTGTCATTATTTAGCAAAGCTATTTTCATAGGGAGTTCTGTTTATTATTGAACGTCCCAAAGTTATTTCATCGGTATATTCAAGTTCGTCTCCAAAGGCAATTCCACGAGCAATAACACTAATTGAAACCTGAGTATTTTTTAGTTGCTTGTATATATAGAAATTGGTAGTATCGCCTTCGATAGTGGTTGGTAAAGCTAAAATAACTTCGCGTACTTTTCCTTTTGAAATTTTATCGACAAGGGTTTGAATATTTAATTCGCCCGGAGAAACACCATCCATTGGGGAAATAACACCTCCCAAAATATGAAAATGTCCCCCAAACTGAGAAGTATTCTCAATTGCCAATACATCTCTTATATCGGAAACAACACAAATTATAGATTCATTTCTGCTAGGGCTTGAACATATACCGCATAAGTCTGCATCCGAAATATTATGGCACGATTTGCAATAAACCACTTCGTTACGCATTTTAATAATGCTTTCTCCTAACATAAGGGCTTCTTCTTTTTCTTGTTTCAAGAGATGGAGGGCAATGCGAAGGGCTGATTTTTTTCCTATGCCTGGGAGCCTTGATAAGTGCTGGACTGTTATTTCGAGTAAATGAGAAGAATAGTTGTCTGTTTGAATCATTATTTAACTGGTTTATGAAAGCTTGGTCGTAGGAGCACTTCTTTTATTAATTTTGTCAATACAAAAATACATCAAATTCATTTTCAAAAAACATTTATAACATGAGTGGCAGTATAATTTTTTTAGTCTTCATGGTCTATACCATAATGTTATTTGTTGTTACCTGGTTTACAGCACGCAAAGCCAATAACGAATCGTTTTTTATTGGAAATAAATCTTCTCCTTGGTATGTAGTAGCTTACGGAATGATAGGCGCTTCCTTGTCGGGAGTTACATTTATGTCGGTACCTGGCTGGGTTAAGGACACTCAGTTTTCTTATATGATGGTAGTTTTCGGATATCTGATCGGGTATTTCATCATTGCTACAGTACTCATGCCCATGTATTATCGGCTAAATCTCACTTCTATTTATACTTATCTCGAGAAACGCTTTGGGTTTTGGTCATATAAAACAGGTTCTTTCTTTTTTATTCTTTCAAGGGTAATAGGAGCTTCTTTCAGAATGTTTTTGGTGATAAATGTGCTTCAACTTTTTGTATTTGATGCATGGAATATCCCTTTTGCAGTGAGCGTTACTGTATTTATTGCTCTTATATTATTGTATACATTTAAAGGTGGAATTAAAACCATAATCTGGACAGACACACTGCAAACTACCTTTATGCTTCTTGCCGTTATTATTTCAGTGATTCTCATCATGAAAGAGCTGAATTTCGATTTCTCTGCATTGTTGACCAATATTTTCGATAGTAAATACTCTCAGATGATAGATACTGACTGGCATAGTAAACGTCATTTCATTAAACAACTATTCAGTGGGGTGTTTATTGCTATTGTTATGACCGGCCTCGACCAAGAAATGATGCAGAAAAACCTAAGTTGCAGAAATATTAAAGATGCGCAAAAGAATATGTTCACCTTTAGTATTGTGCTGGTTTTTATCAACTTCTTGTTTCTAGTTTTGGGGGCTGTTTTGTTGATGTATGCCGAAGCCAACCATATCCAAATTAATGGGACTTCTGATGAATTGTTTCCCGTATTGGCTATACAGCATTTAGGACCATTAGCAGGCATCGTTTTTCTAATCGGCTTAATTTCTGCGGCTTACCCAAGTGCCGATGGAGCTCTGACTTCTCTAACCACAGCATTTAGCATCGACTTTATGGACCTACAGAAGAAAGAGCATCTTTCTGAAAAAAGCAAAACACGCATTCGTCAGTATGTTCATTTTGGCTTTGCATTGCTTTTACTTGTGGTTATCGTTATTTTTAAAAGCATTAACGACAGGGCTATAGTTGATAAACTATTCACAGTTGCAGGATACACTTATGGTCCTTTGCTTGGCTTATATGCCTTCGGATTGTTTACAAAACTGCAGGTACACGACAAAGCTATCCCCTTTATCGCGGTCTTATCGCCTCTTATTTGCTGGGTTCTGTCAGAAAATTCAAAGGCATGGTTCAACGGATATGTGTTTGGTTTTGAATTGCTAATAATAAATGGAATGATTATGTTTTCAGGTTTGTTGGCTTTTTCGAAGTGGAGAAAAACCATTTAACTGATGAATCTTGAACAAATATTTTCGACTTCGACAGCTTACCTCAGTGCAGCGAAAACATTTGTTTATAGCTTGTTATATTTCCTTATTTTTCTTCATTTCATGAGCCTCTTTTCAAATCTAAAGAATGGGCTTTAATATTATCCCTAATTTTGCTCCATCTAAAACATATCACATGAAAAAACATTCATTTTATTATGCACTTATTCTATTTGCTTTAATTCTAACCTCGTGTTCATCAGGAGAAAAGAAAAACATCTTTTTAAACCTCGAAAAAGGAAAAATTTATAAGCTCGAAACAAAATCGGAACAAACCATCACACAAACCATTATGGGGTTTAACAATGAAATGAAAACCGAAATTGAAGCAGATATTGAATATACAGTGGCAGACATAAGCCCTGATAAAGTTTACACCCTAAGTAGCAAATTCGAGGGGATGAAAATAAAAATGGATGCTGCTATGATGAAGATAAACTCAGAAGATTCGACAGGCCTGAATAAGATTATGCACGATGCAATGGCTGCTTTCAAGGGATTTAGTTTCTCAATGAAGGTTACACAGGCCGGGAAGGTTAAAGAAATAAGCGGAGCCGATTCGCTTCTGTGCTATCTTGGTCAAAGAATGATGACATCTGATTCGGTCAAAGGAAAAGATCTTAACGAAACCTGGTCGAAGTATTTTAACAAGAACTCTTTGGGTGCAAACTTCGAAAACATTTTCGCATACTTCCCTCATCAAGCTGTTGGTGAAGGGGACAGTTGGGAAAAAGCATATGAAAACTCCACCATATTTCCCATGAAAATAAATTCAAAATTCAAGTTAAAGAAATTAACGGCAGAATACGCAGTAATTAAGTCGGATGCCACTATTGAAACCTCGAGTAGTCCTGTGATGGAAATGGGTGGTATGAAAATGAAGTATAAAATTAAAGGAGAGCAGGAAAGCACCATCAAAGTGGACATTAATACTGGATGGATAATTGAATCAGAAACCATTGGCAAAATCAAAGGTGAAATGGCAATGGATATGGGAAAATTGGGTAATAAAAGTGGAATGAACATCAGTATTCCCATTAAAATTGAAATGAAAACCTCGGCAAAAGCTATTAAATAGTTTAAATTAGTCTGCCTTGCGAGCAATTGAATGCATGCTTTAATGTTAATTCATAATTTTCAAAATTAAAATATTATGGCTTTGATGTCGCATCACTCCTATGTTTATATGTGATCATACAATTTTATTTGTTAAATATGTAGACGCTAATAATATTATGCATTATCTTTGACAATTACAATTATTATTTATCACAATTAATTTCATTAAACATCATTTCTAATTTCAAAACAAATTTTTATGAAGCATCTAATTTCAAAAATTATTGTGGTGACGCTGTTCTTAATGAGTACAATTTCTTATGCTCAAAAGAAGTATGATTACACCACTGTTGCTAATGATCCTTTTAAAGCAAGGATTTACAAGCTCGACAACGGGCTAATGGTCTACCTTTCGGTGTATAAGGATGCACCTAAAATTCAATGTGATGTTGCTGTGCGTACAGGGGGCAAAAACGATCCTGCTGACAATACAGGGCTATCGCATTACCTAGAGCATCTTATGTTTAAAGGCACCGATAAATTCGGCACAGCTGATTATCAAAAAGAAGAACCTCTTTTAAAAGAAATCGAAAGACTGTTCGAAATTCATAAAATTGAAAAAGACACGGCTAAGCGTAGTATCATTTACCATACCATCGACAGCCTATCAACTGTGGCGGCAAAGTATGCTATTCCAAATGAGTATGACAAGTTGATGTCCTTATTGGGAGCAAGTGGAACCAATGCTTTTACATCTAACGAAGCAACGGTTTACATCAACGAAATACCCTCAAATCAACTTGAGAATTATCTGCAGATTACTTCCGAACGTTTTCGCAAACCCATTTTCCGATTGTTTCACACTGAGCTCGAAACTGTTTACGAAGAGAAAAACATGTATGACGATCAGGATGATTCGAAATTGTGGGAAAAATTCGAAAAAACTATGTTCCCAAAACATGAATACGGACGTTCTATTATTGGCGAGACTGATCATTTGAAAAGCCCATCTATCATATCCATAAAAAAGTATTTCAACGAACGTTATGTGCCCAACAATATGGCAGTTTCGCTTTCGGGTGATTTCGATCCCGACCAGGCCATTCAACTTATTGATAAATATTTTGGCAGTTTCAACACCAAGGAAATCAAACCCTATCTCCCCCCTATAGAAGACCCAATAAAGAACCCGGTAGTGGTTGAAGTGCTTGGCCCTGACGCCGAACAATTGACAATGGGGTTTCGCTTTCCTGGCATTAAATCGAAGGAAGCCAATTTGCTGACCATCACCGACATGATTTTAACAAACGGCAAAGCAGGCCTCATTGATTTGAATCTTATTCAGGCACAAAAGGTGCTTAGGGCATCTACTTTTGCTTATGAAAGAACCGACTATTGTGAACACATTTTTCAGGGAAGACCCAAACAGGGGCAGAGTCTTGAAGAAGTAAAAAACCTTTTGCTATCGCAAATCGATCTGTTAAAGAAGGGCGATTTCCCAGATTGGATTTTAAATGCTATCATTAACGACATTAAACTACAGCAAATTCAATCGTTGGAAAGCAATTGGGCAAGGGCTTATGCCTGCGTCGAATCATTTACACATCAAACTCCATGGGAAACTACCGTGAATAAAATTGATGAGTATTCGAAAATCACGAAACAAGACATTGTCGATTTCGTCAATAAATATTACAATAATAATTACGTGATTGCCTACAAACGAACAGGTGTAGACCCAAATACTGACAAGATAAAGAAACCCCACATCACTCCATTAGAAGTAAATCGTGACTCGAAATCTGATTTATTC
Organism: uncultured bacterium; assembly: GCA_903922465.1. Lineage (GTDB taxonomy): Bacteria > Bacteroidota > Bacteroidia > Bacteroidales > CAIXTV01 > CAIXTV01. Next base: position 15,239 of record CAIXTV010000276.1, on the reverse strand, counting down.
AAAAAAATTGAAACTCAAAAACCCTTACCTATCGAGCCTGTTTTCCTTGACTTTGCTAAGGATGTAGTTAGGTTTATGGTAAAGGGAAATATTGAAGTTTTATACAACAAAAACGTTGAAAACAAGTTGTTTTCTCTCTATTATGTTTTCGACATGGGCCGAAATAATGACAAAAAACTTGCTGTTGCCGTTAACTATCTTAAATATTTGGGAACTTCTCGCTATTCGCCATCCCAAGTCAAGCAGGAGTTTTACAAGATTGGTTGTGATTATGGTGTGTATGCAGGAACTGACAGGATGTATGTGTATTTGACAGGTTTATCAGAAAACATTAGCAAGGGTAGCGAACTATTCGAACATCTCTTGAGCGATGTTCAGCCCAATGCCGAAACCCTCAATAAACTCATTTCAGACATCAACAAAGAAAGGGCTGATGCTAAACTCAACAAAGACAATATCCTTAACAAAATGATATCCTATGCAAAATACGGAAAACTTTCCCCGGCCACCAACCTGCTTTCCAAAAATGAGTTGAAAAACTTGAAAGCGGACGAACTTGTCTCTATCATTAAAGGTTTGAATTCGTATAAACATCAGGTGTTTTATTATGGACCAATGAGTATGGAGGAAATCGCAGCAACTATAACAAAAAATCACAATTCGCCCTCAGTATTGAAAGATTTGCCTGCAGAAACAAAATTCGAGGAGAAAGAAACCACTCAGAACCAAGTGTATGTTGCAGACTACGACATGAAACAGGTTGAGTTGTTTATGGTTTCCAAATCGCTACCTTTCGACAAAACATTACTACCAAAAGTGAACGTATTTAATGAATACTTCGGTAACAGCATGGCTTCAGTAACTTTTCAGGAGTTAAGAGAAGCCAAAGGCCTTGCCTATTCGGCTTGGGGTGGTTATATTCAACCCGAAAAGAAAGATAAAGCCTTTTATATCTACTCATTCATAGGCACTCAAAACGATAAGCTTGGCGATGCAATGAAAGCCATGTCGGGTTTGCTCAACAACATGCCCGAATCATCGACGAGCTTTGAAATTGCCAAGACTTCCATCATCAATCAGATACGTTCGGGACGCATCACTAAAAGCAATATCCTTTTCACTTACGATAACAATAAAATGCTTGGGCTCGACTATGATATCCGTAAAGATGTTTTCAGCGAAGTCCCCAAAATGACTTTGGGCGATTTGAAAAACTTTGTCGACAGCCATATTAAAGGCAAAAACTATATAACTGTAGTGCTTGGAAAGAAAAAAGTATTAGACACCAAGTCCTTACAAAAATACGGAAGCCTTAAACATCTTACACTCGAAGATATTTTTGGATATTAAAAGATGCCTAATGATGCTATTTATATAAGGAGTAAAATATACCAAGCTAATTTCAGCATAACCTCCATCAATAAGAGGGCATACTATTGATTATTTATTAATCTGAGGGATATTTGCAAAACATATTTGATGATTTACCGACTCATTGAATAAAGCTCAATGGACAGTTAAACATAAAGTGAAGAACTAAACCATCTGATTCTGTAAAGTAAAAAAGCCCAGGGGGATTGAATATAATTTAATCCCCCTGGTTTTTTTTATTTCTTTATTATTCGAAACTCTAAAAATTATTCTGCTAACATTTGAATATAGAGGCTGTTCTATTTTTCCTTTTCAATAATTAACGCTTCAGGCAACATTAATAAGAAAGGAGTACTATTTTCATAATTCGTATCTTTATAATTCCCACCCAATTGATCCAAATTTTGATAATAGTCTTTTAAGTTTTGATAATAGAAATATTCGCTATTCACAAACCATGCCTTTGAATTAAGTTTAGAAGCCAAAAACCATTTTTCCAATAAACGAGCAGCTCTTCCATTGCCATCATAAAATGGCTGAATTTTCAGCATAATCAAATGCATCATAGCTGCATTATAAAATATCTTTTCAATACTCATACTCTTGTAAAGCAGTATGCCTATCTCTTTCCAAAAAGCATCAAATTCAGGTTTCACCTTGTCAGAAGTGGCCGCTTCATATTGTACTTTTTGTGTAAGCGAATCCTTAATAATCTTATTAGTTGTGCGTATCTTCCCCCTTTTAGCTTCTGGTAATAAATGCGCAGTGGCAATTGAATGTGCTTTTAAGAAGCTAGTTAAATTGAGTTTATTATCACTTGCAAACTCATATGCTTTAAACAAATCGTTAGGCTTTTCCAGTAAATTCGGAGGAAAATCATCTCTGTTAAGCTTATGCTTTATATAACTATCAATATCTAGTTTCTCCCCTTCAATTTTACAAGAAGACATAACAGAAACGGCCATATGAAAATTAAAATTCTCAACAGTCCATTCTTTTCTTTTAATGTCATTATAAGTAGTTTGAAAATCTACTTTAAGAGAGGAAGTATAATCTTTAAAACAAATGCTGGTTAAAAAATTCATAATCGAAAAAACAAATTATTTATATTTCATTTTAATTAATTGGCAGGGAAATTGAGGCTACAAAGGTAAGAAAAGTAATGCAATCAAAGATTAATCTTATTCATTTTTTTTTTGCATTCTAAACAATTTATCTGAAATAAGAAAAATCAAAGGAGCCGATATAAGTCCAGCAATCACATCAACAAAATAATGTGCTTTAATATAGACAGTAGCAAAGCATAGAATTATAGTCAAGGGGATAGTGATAAAAAAGGCCTTACGATAATATTTAAAAAGCAGAATTAGAAATATAATTGACATCCCAACATGCGAACTCGGGAAAGCTCCTGTGGGCGCTTCGCCCATTTGTTGTGCCATCTTTACACCTTTATCGAACAAATATCCTGAAGGAACACCAACACTATCGGCCGGAAAATAATACTGAGGACCTACCACAGGAAAAAATATAAAAATCAGATAATAGATAAAGAAAGAAGCACTTACAATAAAAACCGTGTATTCGAAGTACTTGCGATTAAATAAATAGATAAGCAAACAAGTAAACACCGTAAGGAAATAATACGAAAAATACCCAAAATGTATAACCTCGCTAAACCATGCTTGTGGAAAAGCAGCACTAAACATCATGCTTGGCTGAAAGCCAAATATACGCTCATCCAATTGCGAAATCAGGGGATCGAATTTATCGAAAATAACAGTATTCATATATGCTGTTTCACCATACCAATAAGATAATAGCCATATCGGTAAAAACCCACGAAATAATTTCATTAATTCACTCGGATATTTTTCACTAAGTCGGGCCAACAGAAACACAACTATAAAAACCCCCATCCTGAATGCAAGGTGAGGAAAAATATTATCAAGTTTCCACGAGAAAAACACAATAAAAAGGAAGGTAAAAGAGGCATACAATAAAGTAGCCTTATCTATAAGTGTCAGCCCTTTAAATATATTACAACCAGCCTTCATCCTTGTACCAGTTTAGGGTTTCTTTTACACCTCTTTCCAAATCATATTGAGCCACAAAGCCCAAATCATTTTTCAAGGGTTCAGTATCACATATCCAATTATCAGCCGCTAACAAATAATATTTATCCATGTTCAAGGTTGGATATTTACCAAACATCCCTACTATTTTCTCACTCGAAAACGCAATAGCTTTCACCACGCTTTTCGGAAGTGTGAATTGTAAAGTCTTCTTTTGCAAAGCATTTTTGGTAATCTTGCTAAATGTTCTGCTTTCATAATAATTCCCGTCCGAAACAAACCATCCCTTTCTACTGTGCTCCGAAGCTAATGCGAGGTAAATACAATTCACCAAATCGGCGACATAAATAAAACTAAGATATTGTTTCCCATATCCTATGTAAGCTTCAATTCCCCTATTTATCATTTTGAAGAAAACATAATAATCCTTTTCTCTAGGACCATACACCCCCGTGGGTCTGATAAATAAATATGGAAAGTTTTTTCTAGAGGAGATATATTCTTCAGCAGCAAATTTACTTTTCCCATAAAAATTCAAAGGCCTTGGGCTATGATGAAGGCAAATAGGATTAGTACTCCCTTTTTCCCCTGAACCCCATGCTGCTAAACTGCTCATAAATATAAACTTCTGAGGCACCCAATCCTTATCAATTAATATATCTACGAAATGCTTTGTATTTAAAAAATTCACTCTCCAAAAATCACCTTTTTTGGCAACCTTGGTTACACCTGCATTGTGAATGATATAATCGAATTTACCTTTCGATTTAATATGAGCTTCTAATTGTAATTGTAATTCCTGAGCATTATCGAAATTCAACTCAAGCAGTTGAATTCTTTTATCAGACAGATATTTCCTGCTACTTGTTTTCCTAACAGCAGCATATATTTCATAACCCAAGCGTAGGCCTTCTTCAACTAAAAAGCCTCCTATAAACCCACTCGCTCCGCTTATGAGAACTTTCTTCATTTTAGAAAATGAATTAGCTCAGTTTTTTAATATAGCAACGGCGCGTGATATGTTGACGAGGATTAAAAAGCTTCCAGACATTTAAAGCTTTGGCGTTTTCTTCTAACTGCGATGTAGAAACAGCATATTTAAATCCACCCTTAATAAAAGCTTTAGTTAAAGTGTTATAATATAATGTATGAACCCCTTTCCCTTGGTATTCTGGTAAAACTCCATTCAAGTACATATCAATAGTATCATTATTCTTCATGGCTTTAAGCACGTTCAAAAACCCAAATGGAAATAACTTACCATTGGTCTTTTGCAAAGCCTTGGTTAAGGAAGGAAGGTTAATGCCAAATCCAACAACCTTATCGTTTTTATCCAAAACAAAACAAACATATTCTGTTTTAATAAAACCAAAATACTGTTTGATATACAACTGCATTTGCTTTTCATTCAGGGGAACAAAACCATATAAATCTTTAAAAGCCACATTTAGTGCTCTAAACATATCCATTGCATAAGGCAACAATTGTTTGGGTTTATCAGCCACAAACACCCTTAGTTCATATTTTTGTGCAATAAGTTGAGCAAACTTCTCAAGTTTCTCAGGAACCTCTTTAGGCACTTCAATAATATTCATTACCCAATCAACATCCTTTTCAAACCCCATACGCTCCATATGTTGCATATAGTATTCATGGTTATAGATTGCAGACAAAGTAGATAGTTCATCAAAGCCCTTCACCAACATTCCTTCATTGTCCATATCGGTAAACCCAAGTGGACCATGAATTGCTTTTATTTTTCTTTCATCAGCCCAGGCTTGCACCTGTTTCATTAATAAAGCTGACACTTCAGCATCATCAATAAAATCGAACCATCCAAAACGAATATTACTTTCATTCCAGATTTCGTTGGCTTTACTATTAATAATTGCAGCTATTCTTCCAACTGCTTTTCCATCTTTATATGCCATCCAAAACCTTGCTTCGCAGTATTCATATGCAGGATTTTTCTTTGGATCTATCGTATCAAGTTCATCTTTTCGCAAAGGTGGACACCAAAAGGCATTCCCTTTGTATAAATCGTGAAGAAATTCAACAAACTTTTTTAATTCACTTCTACCTGATACTTCTTTAATTACTATTTGCATTCAGTTTTTTTTGAGTTCTAAGCAATAATTCCTATGCTTCGGGCATGTTTGGTTATTTTTTCTACGGCTATATCAATTTGATCAAATTCATGAGTAGCCATTAACGAGAAACGTATTAAAGTGGAATCATTTGCAACTGCCGGAGAAATAACCGGATTAACAAACACTCCATCTTCAAATAACAATTGTGTTATTTTAAAGGTCTTCATCATGTCTCTAACATAAATGGGCATGATTGGAGATTCAGAATGACCTAAATCAAAGCCTGCTGCTTTAAGAAGTTTCATTGCATAATGGGTATTTGCCCACAGCTTTTCGATACGTTCAGGCTCACGTTTAATGATTTCAAGTGCAGCAAGCACACTAGCTGTTGAAGCAGGAGTTATACTTGCACTAAATATCAGTGAGCGTGAATTATGACGTAAATAATTAATCGTATCAAAATCGCTAGCTATAAATCCACCTATCGATGCAAGTGATTTACTAAAGGTTCCCATCACGATATCCACTTTGCTTTGTAAACCAAAATGAGGGCCTGTACCTGAACCATATTTACCAATTACTCCTAACGAATGAGCTTCGTCAACCATGATAGTCCCTTCGTATTGCTCTGCTAACTTCACCACTTCAGGAAGATTAATAATATCACCTTCCATACTAAATATCCCATCAACAACTATCAATTTCAGATGACCTGGCTTACACTTTTGAAGCATTTTCTCAAGCGAATCCATGTTGTTATGTTCAAACTTCAAAACTTTCGCAAAAGACAATCGGCTGCCTTCAATAATGGAAGCATGATCCTGATTATCTAATATAATGTAATCGTTTCTATGAGTTATAGTAGGAATAACACCTAAATTAGACTGAAATCCAGTGCTATATACTATAGCTTCATCTTTCCCCACATATTCAGCTAATTTTTGTTCAAGCTCGATATGTAAGTCCAAAGTCCCATTTAAAAATCTCGATCCCGCACAACCTGTTCCATACTTCTCAATAGCTTTTATAGAAGCTTCTTTAATTTCAGGATGATTTGTTAAACCCAAATAACTGTTTGATCCAAACATCAGAACCTTTTTCCCATTTATCGTCACTTCAGTTGATTGATCTGACTCAATCGGCCGGAAGAAGGGGTACATCCCCGATGCTTTTACTTTTTGAGGTTCTTTATAGCTTGCATAACGTTTATGTAATAAATTCATTGGTTTTATTTTAATTGAATCCTCTCGGATTACTTTGAATCATGCTATTAGTTAATACTTATTTTGTTTTTATTATCGGTAAAAAAAGAATGCAAAGTTAAAAATATTTTTATTGCTTTGAGGTTTATTATCAAAACTGACCTCTCCGACCTACAACTTCACCCTTTCATTGAGTATTTCGCCTAAGGCTGCTTTTTTATATCCTGCAGGAATTCCTAAGTCCAATTGACTAAGATTCTTTTGTGTTGATGAAACAACTATCGTTTCCGTATTTCCTTTTGTGGCATACTCAATAGTTTTAAGCGAATAGCCTTTTTTAAGCAACTTCATATACTCCTCTGAAGCTTTATACTTCATCTTGCTAAGCAAACTTAGCTCTCCCGACAGCTTAGAAAATTTAGCAACATCAAATTCAACATTAGTAATGAATTTATCTGATAACCAAGCATCCTCCTTCAATTTATCGTTCAAATATACCTGATATTTCACCGTCTTAAATCCTAATATGCTTAAATTTTCCTTAGTCTGTTTAACAATAACCTTCGAAGAATTCGAATTAGCAGCAGGACTATCGTAGGCTTTCATTTGTTCTTTAAATACAACTTCATAGCCTGCTTTTTTATCGGCTGGGGCATCTTTTATCATTTCCTGAAACTTAATATTCGCCATTTTAATCACTTCAGCTTTGAATTCTTTAGTTGTCCCCGTAAAAAAAACCTTCTTTTCATCTGATATAACACTTATTTTTTGTTGATTTATATCAAAGATAATAGTTAGATTCTTACTGACCTGTTTTAAAACATTTTTTTGAATATAAATAGTTTCATTTGTCACTACCCCCTTAGGATCAGTACTTTTCTGAACTATTACCCATCCCGCATAGGCAGAATGATAAATAATGAAAATCCAAAGTATGGAGATGGTCCTTTTAAGCATTATTAAGATTTTTTATGATTTACATCAAAGTTTTCAGTCTCAAATTGAACCCCCATTAGAAGTTCTTCGGGCAAAAGTAAGAAAATTTATAGAGTAAATAGGAAATTCAATAGCATCTGAATGAAAACTCAAAATTCTAGCAGATGATAATGGCAAATTAGAACGTAGATGACGCTAATTTAGAAACGCTGATTAATATATGATTTAATTTATGGCTTTTTTGCGGTAAAATTGAGAGTGCAATTTGCTAATTACATTTAATTTTTAACACCAATAATAAACCACCCCAAAATACAAATAATTCATTTCCAAGTTCCACAAATGGATTTTCATGTGATTTTATTATTTCAATAACCGCTATAACCCTTTCCTTGTATATTTTTAGTATTCGAGAAATTTGTTTCTTACCCATTTTAAACAAACCTTTTCCAGGAACTAAATCAATTATTTCCAATAACTCTTTAAAATAATCCTTATTCATCTGAGAACGAATAACATTCTGCTTGACATTTGCTGTAAATAATGTTATTTTGTTTTATAAAACCAACCCTTAGATTTGCTCAAAATCGGCGTAGTTGAAATAAAAAACTTGTCTGTGAAAGTATATATTCAATTTGATTATATTCGTTTTTGATTATTATTGAGTTGCCATTAACTTCAAGTTTTCCTATTGTTTCAAAGCTATCAACTAAATTTGAGCACATAGTTACTTGGTCATATTTAAAATCTTGATCAATTGGAAGCCAAACTTCAAACTTTCCTTTAAGTTTAAACTTTTGTCCTATTTCTTTTGTGTAACTGTCTAAAAATTATTAGTAATCGTATTCAATAAGTTTTACTAGATTTTGAACTTGTATATTTTGCAAAGCTCCATTTAAAGGCATTTGTCCATACTCAAGAAATACATTTAAAACTTCTTCAATTCTGCTTTGTGAATATTTTAATTCATCAGGTGCAACGCCTTGCTTATTAAGTTTCGTAATTAATTCTGTTAAAACATAATTTCAGTATTCTTCATTTACAATTTCCAAATGAAGCACGTACCACCAAGAATATTTTTGATTTATTAATTTAAATGGCTGTTCAAAAGTTTTGTATACTCCTTTTTTATTTACATCAAGTCCTTCTTCTGTTTGATCAAATTCGCTATGATGGTAAATAATTTTTTCACCTGATTAGTTCTAATTCTTTCAATATATTCATCCACCTTCTCCTAAAATTTCAAAAACGATTGCTTTTTGTCTTATCATGTTAATTTTTATTTTAAGTTTCGCTCAATGCTAATAACTGAGAATATAACAAATAGCATACTTCATGACACTTTGTTCTCAACCAATACGGATGATTGTTCTGTTGCCAAAGCTTCGAGCATGCATCCAAATCTTCCATGAGTTATAGCCTCAGTTAATGGCAAATTATTCTTTTTTTGCAATTAAAGTCATTATTTTTTCTCCATAACACCGTATCCATTCATCATAGTTTTTAATACTCAAAATTTCAATTTTCTTATTTCCTTGATGTTTAGTTATAACTTCTCCTTGTTGCATTTTAGCTTTTAGAATGTCAACTTGTTGCTTTTCAATTTCGGACAAATTACTGTCGTCTATTATTAAAACTCCTTGTTCCTTTTCAGCTAATGATTCTACCGTTTTATCATTTTCAAATTTAGTAATAATACTAGTTTTCATTTTTTCATATTCTTCCTTATTTACAATCCCACCATCAAGCAAATCCTTTACTTTCTTAAGGTCTTCAGAAATAGAATTAATATTCTGTTTGTTAATTTTCTCCAAAGTTTTCTGTTGCAATTTTTGAGTTTTCAATAGTTCTTGTTCGTAGTGTTCTGTATCTAAGGATTTAGAAGTCAGAGTAAAAATTAAACCAATAATCGGACTTAATAGTATTGAAAGCAAAAACGAACCTGCAAATCCAATTTTCCTATTAGAACCAACGATTCCAATTACAATTGAAAGTATCATCCAAGTAAAAATCCATGTTATCATGTTATTATTTTTTTTGTTTAGTTTTTTATTTTTGGTGGCTCAGTCTTCAACTTGCCCTTAACGTTTGAAAGATTTATATTATTTCCTAGCATTGGTTCTTAACTCCTAGAATGGTTACCAATTTCTTGGTGTTGTTTAAGATATTCTTTATTCGGTAAATGTTTTTCTTTTTTTGGTAATTTTAGAGACTGTCCGTGAAAGTTAACTGTCATTATACGTACGTAACTACTGTATTTTCTTAATTTTTCTTCATTGTCATAATAGTCAATTGTATAATCTTGATTTAACGTAATGAAACCATTGTCAAACAACTTGTGGTGTATTGAACAAAGCAGAAGTCCGTTTCTTACATCAAGTCGTTGTGCAAAGTTCCCCTTCGAATAAGGGATGATATGAGATGCTTCTAATGCCTCTTCAAATGAGAATCCACAAATGGCACAAGAACTGTCGTAAACTTTAAGTAATGCTTGTCTAAATATTCTTTGTGATATTCCACGAACTTTGACTTTTGCAAAAACGTCTGCCGATGCTTCAGGAGAATCAATAAGTTCGACTATTAATTGATGTTCAGTTGTTCCCACTTTAGCATATTCAAATGGGTTCTGAAGTGCTGCCCAATTAAAGGCATAAACTTTATTTATTCCGTCTTGTGAATTTTCAATATCATAAGCAATAAATCCGATACCTGGCATGCCCGTATTTTTGTTTAGAACTAAAATAGTCAAAGGGGGCAGTGCATTGTTCATGCAAAAGTCCTGTATGATAGCCAAAATAAATCGAATTGGTCTATGATGAACATTCAATTGTCTTCCCAATTCGCCATAAGTTATTGGTTCGTTTTTTTGAGCACAATTTGCCAAGATTGTCCACGTTAAAAATGCTCGTTGTTCTTGGTTTACATTTTCTTTCATTTTGTTATTTTTGTTCAGTTTAAGCTCGGCCTTAGGTTTGAGGTTAACGTTTGCCATGCCGAATAAAACCTGCCTCTATTTTCATAATCTTATCATTGTAAACTTTTAAAACCTATTTGAAACCCCAAAAATACAAATAATTCAATTCCAAATTATTTTATTCTTAGTTTTTCCTTTACTATCCTATTCTATTTTATTATCCTCACTATAGTCAAAAATTAATTGAAAATAAATTAGCCACAGATTCACAGAAGCATCGATATGTATAATATTGATAATCTATATAATTAAGAGCAATATAGTTCAATTTATTTCGCAAAATATCTTTTCGAAAAAGATTCGAGAAAAATAATTTTAAATCAAATCGATTTTTTTGCAGATAATCCATTTTATTTCCATACATTTGCAATGTCATTCCTTTCTATTTATGTAATGACGAAATTTAGTTTACGGAGTATTCATTTAATAATAAAATCTAACGGCATAAATTGAAAAAACACACACAAATCAACAGCTTACATTTTTCTTTTTCTGAGCATACCGATTTGATAAAATGCCCTTAACTTGCTTGTTTTATCAAGCAATTGCTCATCTAAATTTAAAATGAATTCCTTCATTCTTATCGTTCTTTACAATAGGTGAATTTTGAAGGAATAGGTCTCACCTCAATTAGAAGTCTCGAAAATTATACTGGAAATATTTCAAGCTTACATTGAACATCTATCACATGATAGGAATTAATTCAACTTGACAGGAAACAATTATCCCACCTAGTCGAAAAATAATTTTAATTCAAATCGTTTTTTTTTGCAGATTAAGCTTTTCATTTCCGTTGCGCTTCAGCCAACCTACATATATGATAAAATGCAGTGGTTTCAGCCTAAAATTATAATTGCAAATTATCAAGTGTTCAGAGAGGAATACAAATTCTGTTCACCCTAAACATTTGCCACTTTTTGGACTTTTTTTAATCCCTAGGGTAATATTTTCCCCTCAAAAATGAAATAATTATCCTTATTAAACCTTGAATTTCAACATCATCAAAAATGTTTTTTAAAAATCGAAATATTTTTCGAAAAAAACTTAACCTTTTTAAAACAAATCAGTACAAAAAAATAAAAACAAAAATTTAAAATTGATTAGTCATGGAAACAACAAACAAAAGCCCTTTAACTCCATCTATTTTCGATTTAAATGGTGGTAACAAGCCTCGTTCCTTTAGCAGCTTTGTTTTTAATGGAGTTCAGCTAAATTCATCTATCAATATTTTGGGCACAGACTATAATCCGTCAAACCCAAAAATTTCTTCAGCAAACGTTATCATTATTCAGGCAAATATCTATGACAAACAAAAAGTCGTCATAGTTACCGAAAATGCCGAAAAAGATTTTCTGTTGGCTCGTCACACGGGATATCTCCGTATTCACCCTCTTTGCACAGGAGTAATGAATGCTTTAATTGCATCCGAAAATGTTACTCCCGAGCAAATTCGCATTGCCAAAGGCAAATATAAAGTTGTAAAAGGAATTCGTGCTAAAACAATTAACATTCCTAAACCAAGCGATGCTTCCTCCGAAACACCAGAAGAGCAGTCGGCTAGTCTCGACACCATACGTCGCAATTCCGTTTCCTTCCAGGAAATGGGTGTACAGCTCATGAATTTTTACGATTTCATCGATTATGTTACTACTCAGTCATGCTACTCCACCAATGATGATGATTTTAAAGCCGCTAATCTGAATACCTTTTATGATAATTTGGATACTTTTAACACCGATGCCGAAAATGCTAAAAAAGCTACCGAATTGGCTCGCAACGAACGCAATCTTGCTTTCTTTCATAACCAAACTGGAGCTCGTTTTCTTTACACACAAGTTAAAAGTTATTTCAAGAGCACCTTTGGTAGCAAAAGCTCAAAAAATAAAATGGTAAGCGCATTAGCTTTCCCAAATCTCATCCCTAAGAAAAAACGCACCCCCGAAACTAAATATTAATCGGTGCTTACCTCATTGCGAGCGCAGCCAAGCAATCTGTGCTAAATGATATTGTTTTTTCACACATAATTTTTTCACCGGAATATTTCTCTTAAGCTCAACATGAAATATTCCGGTGATTTTTTTCTTTTGTTTGAAGATAAATTTGTAATTTTGGGTTTTAAAAAAGAATAATTAAAAATTTGACAGATGCATAAAACATAATGGGAATTGTATTATAATGCATAAGTTTCATAAAATGAAAGTTCATCACCGTAATAATAAAGAAAAAATAACCGCCATAATGCTGGCAAGTTAATCATTAGCACAATTTGTAAAAAAAATCCGTACTTTATAAAAACATTTGGTTCGACAACAGACTGACCAGTACAAGACACAGTTTTTTAATGAAACCCCCATTAACACAACAATGAAATTACTTCCCCTCTCACCGAAAAAAGCCCTCAAAGCATTCCTGAAACAAAAACCCTTACGGAGTGAAATCGACAATTTTAAAAAGAACCTCATTGTCTTACTCGACAAGATTGCCGTTATAGAACAACTGCCCAAAGACGAAAGCGAGGAACATTTAAAAAACGATGTTCGTGATTTTCTCCGCGATACCTATTACAAGGACAGCAACGCACTAAACACAAAAGACAAGAAAGATTTGGTCATTCACCTTGGCAAAACTACCGGTACAGAAGTTGGCGTAATCATCGAAGCCAAGCGACCAACCAACATCAACGAAATGCTTTCCGCTGACAACCCAAACAGGAAAGCCCTGCACGAACTAATACTTTATTACCTGCACGAACGAAACCATGACGGCAACAACCAGCTAAAGCAGCTTGTTGCAACCAACGTTTACGAATGGTTTATAATAGATGCCAACTATTTCGACAAGCACATTTATCGCAACACCCAAATCAAGAAACTTTACGAAACCAAGGTAAATGATAAAAAGGACAACCCTTTTTTTTATGAGGAGATTGCCAAAATACTTGCCACCCTCGACATTGAAATACCTTGTGTTTACTTCGATATCCGCGATTATGACAAAGTGCTGCGCAACGATAACAAAGAAGATGATCGGGAGTTAAGCGCATTATTAAAAATTCTTTCTCCACAGCATTTATTAAAAATTGCCACTCCCAACGACAGCAACTCCCTTGACGAGAAGTTTTACAAAGAATTGCTGCACATCATCGGGCTTGAAGAAGTCAAAGAAGGCTCAAAAAACATCATCCGCCGCAAGCAGCAAAACCGCAATCCTGCCGCATTGCTCGAATTGGCTATTGAAGCATTAACCACCGAAGACCCTTTTCACCACATTCCTGACCTTAGTATTTATGGTGACGATAAAGAAGAACAAACTTTCAATGTTGCTCTCGAACTTTGCATCACTTGGATCAACCGCATTTTGTTCCTCAAATTGTTAGAAGGACAGCTAATCACCTACCACAAAGGCAACAAAGATTATCGTTTTCTCAACAGCGAAACCTTACACGATTTTGATGAACTTTTCAAACTCTTTCACCGTGTATTGGCAGTAAACATGAAGGAAAGAAGCGAACTAATAAATTCAAAATACAATCGTGTTCCTTACCTGAACAGTTCACTTTTTGAAATTGGCGAACTCGAAGACCAAACCATAAAGATCAACACCCTCGACAATTCCGCCCAACTTGATTTAATAAACAACACCATTTTAAAAGACATAAAAAAGAAAGCCGACAAACTGCCCATTCTCGATTATGTTTTTAAATTTCTCGATGCTTACGACTTCGCAAGCGAAGGCACAGCCGATGTGCAGGAGGACAACAAAAATATTATCAACGCCTCAGTCTTGGGCAAAGTATTTGAAAAGATCAATGGCTACAAAGACGGCTCCATATTCACCCCCGGCTTTATCACCATGTACATGTGCCGCCTTGCTTTGCGCCTTGCGGTAGTTCAAAAATTCAAAGAAAAATACGGTTGGAATATTGAAAAGTTCGAGGATATTAATAATTATCTTGCCGACCGCAAATCTTCCATTGATATTCTTGAATTCAACGCCCTTATGAATTCACTTCGCCTTTGCGACCCCGCCGTAGGCAGCGGACATTTTTTAGTTTCACTATTAAACGAAATCATTGCCATCAAATTTGAACTTGGCATTCTTGCCGATTCAACAGGCAGCCGAATTCGTGATTACGAAATTGAAGTCATAAACGATGAATTGATTATCACCGATACTGATAACAACATCTTTGAATACACCGTCACCCCTGCCGCATCCGGCAACGGCTTCACAATAAAACCCGAAATACAGCGACTTCAAAAAACCCTTTTTCACGAAAAGCAAACCATCATCGAAAACTGTTTGTTTGGAGTTGACATCAATCCCAATTCCGTTAAAATTTGCCGCTTGCGCCTGTGGATCGAACTTTTAAAGAATGCCTATTATAAAGAAGAATCCAATTATACCGAATTGGAAACCTTGCCCAATATCGACATTAACATAAAATGCGGCAACAGCCTCATAAGCCGCTTTCCGCTCGATGCCGATCTAAGCAAAGCCTTAAAGAGCATTAAATACGATATCAAAACTTACCGTGGTTTTGTAAGTGCATATAAAAACGAAAAGAACCGTGAAGTTAAAAGAGGTTTGC